>JBJFHS010000310.1:0-7701 GCA_051893885.1 Eubacteriales bacterium | reverse complement strand
CGTCTGTAATGATCGTTTTCTGCCAAAGCCAGGTGTTGTCGGGACATAAACTTTCAGTGTCCTTATGATTGCAGAGAGGATCAAAACAAAGACCGGACCGTATCTCACTCCAGGCAGGATTCCAGGAGGTATATTCGCCAACAGACCTGAAAAATGTATTTCCGAGAATGCACGATGTATCAAAATTGCAGAATTCAGCATCGGCAGATTCTTTTTCGCAGGATGAAAACAGGAATAACGAAAGCAAGAGCATTATGACAGCTGTTTTTTTCATCCTCTCCCCCCTCACTTCACAAACATACGCTTCGCCGGCCAGAGCATCACCGCTACCGCAGCCGCCGCAACGATAAGCCACAGCACGAGCATCGCGTATCCGTTTCCGAAAAGTGAAACCTCAGCCGACTGGATAAACAGCGGTGTCCCTGCCAGAAGATTCAGAAAGCTGATTTTTTCTGCCGACGCAAGCCCGAAGTACGCGCACAGAGCCGGCAGCAGAGTCAGTACCACCGCCGTACCAAGCACCGGAATGTATTTCGCCAGCAGCTCCGACAGCGCGCATACCAGCATTGCCATGATCAGCGACGCCGCCATCCGCATGACAAAGAACACCGCGAAATACTGCGCCACCGTAATGCTCCCCTCGACCTCCGAGAACATCTCCATCGACAACAGCGGCGCGTTCATGGAGGGCAGGTCGTAGCCGAGGACGATTACAACAACGTCTGCCGCACCGGTCAGCAGGGCCAGAATCAGCGCGATCATGCCCGAGGATATCAGCTTTGCGTAAAAGGTCCGGTTCCGCCCGTTTTTAGTGGAGCGCAGCAGCTGGGCAAAGCTTCCCGACGAGGATTTTGAAACATATTCGGAGGCAAATGTGCCGGTCAGGAGGAGTAAAATCGCTGCGTACAGGAATAAATCCGCCTTTTCTGAGTACATTTTTGCCCAGCCGGTGTCGTACATGAACCAGCCCTTCACACCGGTCTCGGCTTCCTTCTCAATGAGATAGTCCGCGTGGTTTTCGATTACCTCAAGCAGCTGTGAGCGGGAATAGGCGTAGTTGTAGTCCGAGAGATAAGCCCGGTATTCGTCAAAGTCGATCTCCCCGTTCACGTACGCACGCTGCATTTCGCTCTGCTTTCCGAGGGTTTCGTCGATCATGGCGCGCTCACCGGCAAGATAATCGAGCTTTTCTTCGGTCACCTCACCCTCGAGCGACGTCATGTACTCTTTGTAAACCGCGTCGGCGTAGGAGTTCATAGGGCTGTTTGTCTCCCATGAATACCACACCTTGACGCAGAGTATCAGCAGCACCGCTATAATGAAACGGGAGGATATCAGTGTCTTGAACGCCTCCGCCAGAACCAGTGAGCTGCTGTAGGTACGTGTCCGACGACTGCTTTTACACCTGTCGAACGATATCATCCTGCGCAGTCCGGCGGTTCTGGTCAGGCACCAAGCCATGGCGTCCTCAGCCCAAACGATTTTAATACCCTCTGTTCCCCTGATGTAGAGCAGCGCGGTCACCAATGCCGATATTATAATAAAGGTAGAAAAAATCACAATCATCGCCGGCACATAGCCAACCACTCCGCCGAAGAAATTCATCGCCCGGTACCGCACGAACAACGGATTCACCGATGACACCGCCACTAAATTCAGGTTTCTGAACACACTGTTTGCGTCAATGTACCTCAGCGTGTAAAGCAGGAAATTCAGCCCGAAAACCCCAAGTCCGGCGAGGTAAATGAAGACATAACTGTAAAAAATCACGGACAGCGCTAAAATTATCATGGAAAACAGCGTAAAAGTAAGCAGCTTTACCCCAACCGTGACGGCGAAATACTGCCCGATGGTAAGCCGGTACGGGGACAGCGTGAAGGTGTTAAGCGACTGAATCACGTTGTCGGGTGAAGAATAGCCGATTCTCAGACCGTAGACGGCGAAGGAAGACAGGGTGAACATGAGGGTGAACACGCATGACAGAAGCAGCATTGCGATAATTTTTGCGGCGGCGGTTTTGCCCCTTCCGTTTTTCGCAGTCCTGATGATGGGCAGAAATCCGCTCTGCTTTTCTTCGGCAAAAACAAGGCTGCCGAGCATTACGAGCATTATGAAAATGAAGATATTCACCGTGTCGTAGGCGAAATATTCGTCCCAGCCGCGGGTGTACTCCACTCCGATTTCAACGCTGTCCCGCATCTGCTCGTAAAGCTCGATTACCCGCAGCTGATACCGGTAGGTAAAGGAGTCCTCGCCTATACCCATGTCGGAAAAAGCGTCAAGATTCGCCCGAGCCCGCTCTGTGACCTTCTCGAGAACCTCCGGATAACCCCGCGCCGCCTCGATTGTACCGTAGAGCTTTGCAAACAGCGCGCCGTCCGGGTAGCTTTCGTCAGACGAATACAGGCTGGGCATGGTCTCCGGCTCAAAATCATAGTTTCCCTCACGCATGGCCTTTCGGAACAGTTCGTTCTGTTCTTCATTGAAGGCCTGCATTTCGGCGTAGTGGGCGTCAAGCTCATCGGGATTTTCAAAATATTCCGCAAAAAATTCCGATATCATCTGCGTGGGCTCTGTCGCAGCTGCGGTTTTTCCGGCGGTGTACCATGCGACAGCGGAGTTGAGCATCAGGAGCACGAACAGAAACACCCACAGATACCTCACTCCCAGCAGTTTTTTTATCTCATACCAAACAAACCGTTTTTCGGGCTTTGCACTTTTCCGCTCCGGCTCACAGGGCAGCTCCAGCCATTTTTCGTCGATATAACCGATGCCCTCGTATAATTTTTCCGATTTCACACGCCTATCCCCCTTTCGTCCAGATGTTTTCTCAGCCTTTTTCGCAGCCTTGAGAGGATTTTCGACACCTGATTTTCCGTTTTTCCGGTTTTTTTTGCGATATCCCTCACCGCTTCGGAGAAGTAATACCGTCTCACGAAAATCGCGGCGTCAGCTTTCGGCAGCCCCTCGAGAAATTCGTCGATTGCGCGCCCGATCTCACGGGAATCCGCTTCTTCAAGGCTGTCGCTTAATCTGTCGCTGACACATTCGTCAAGTTCGACAAGAATCGCGGATCTTTTTTGTGTGTTTTTTGTCTTTACGCAGTTCAGTGAAAAATTGCGGCAGATTTTCAGCGCGTACGCCTTCAGTGAATCGGGTCTTTTCGGCGGAATGGAGTTCCAGACTGCAAGGCAGGTGTCGCTGTAACATTCCTCCGCGTCGGATATGCTTCCCGTGATTTCCAGAGCCGCGGAAACGCACATCCGCTTATGGGATTTTTCAAATTCCGCAATGGCCTGCTCGTCGCGCTTCCAGAACAGACCGACGATTTCAGCGTCTTCCATATGTGCGCTCCTTTACTGATTTTCGCTGACATACCATGTGCCGTTTGCCGTGTCTGAAATTATAATGTCGGGCGAAATATTATAATCATTTCCGCTGTCATAATAATTGTTTTCAATCTCATCCATATATGCCAGAGCAAGCTTTCTGTCAATATACCCGAGAAACAGTCCGTTATATACGCTTAAATCAACGTTTTCAAGCGTACAAAGCAGTTTTGCATCGCTGCCGTCGCTGTTCATATGATATATACGACCGGCGTATATGTCGTAAAAAGTCTCGCCGTTATGCATGATTTCCTTGGGCGAATCTTCAAAAACAGTGAAATAAATTCCGTCTTCCGTTACGATGTACTCGGAAAGATTTTCACAGACAAGCTCATCCCGACCCGTATCAAAGCTGCATCGACGCAGTATTTTTTCATTCTGATATTTCAGCCTGTCAAGCTGAGTTTTACATTCATCGAAGCGGCCGCCGTTTTTATAAACCGTATAATATGCCCAGCCGTCATAGTATTCGCCGTTCATTACGTATGAATTGTTCATCGGAAGCTCGCGCCGCCTCTTTCCCGCAAGGTCGGTTGTGTAAAACTCATAACCGTCTTCGCCCGGCACATACCAGTAAATCAAATTGCCGTCAACAACATAAATCTGCGGAAAATCAGCGGTGTTTATATTACCTGACGAGCTGTATTCCGTATCCATAGGAATTTCAATGATTTTTCCGCTTTCGACATCCGCACGGTACATAAAATAACTGTTCTTTATTCCTTCATCTGTTTTATCTGATACCGTCACGGCATAATAAAGAAAATTATCATAGCCGCAGATAAGCAGGATACCGTCGTGATAGGTTTTCAGAACGAGGATTTCTCCGTTTGTCATGTTGTATGCGCATAGACGTTCTTCCGTATTTTTCTGTTCTGATAAATCTGTACTTACAAAGCAATATGTATCTTCGATTATTACCGCGCCGTTCTCACCCATGTTTAACGCTCCGTACAGAGGACATTTTTCATCGTGCAGACACAATGGGTCGACGCAGACAGTTGATGTGATTCCGCTTGTGACTGTCGTTTTAATAGGCACGCCGTCGCTTCTCTGCCGAAATATGCAGATATCGGACATAGTGAGCGCTTCAGCGTTATTATCAGTGCATCCAATCATCAACATAGCTGCAATACAGCATAACAGTTTTTTCATTTTCATAATGCTTTTCCTCAAATTTTTACATTATATTATCATTCAAACACCCCGATATCGGTCACTGTGCCGTCGTCGTTGAGCCTGTACCTGTGCATTTCGCTCCTGCTGTCACCGGTTTCAAAGTACAGCTTCTGACTGCCCATGCCCACGATTGCCACACCCTTCGATATGCCGTAAAAATATGGAGTGAAGCCTTCGCCGAACCTGTCAAACTCCCATGTCATAACTCCGCCGCCGTCCCGATCCACCCGGGTCAGAGTATTGCCGGAATTGCGGATGATATCATGCGGCGCAGTCTCGTTTCCCTTCCCAGTGGGCGACTGAATTGTGCCGTAATATTCAAGCTCAAATGGAGTGTACCACAGCGCGCCGTCCGAAAAAGCATACCTTATCACATTCTCCGCCAGCAGCTCATACTCCCCATCACCGAAGCGATAAACCCGAAGCGGCGTGACAGAGGTAAGCGTATCGTATTCAGTCTCCGGCACGCACTCGGCGCAGATTACATATGTTTCGTCCCGGTAAATCTGCACGCTGTTCACGCCGCATCCCTCAGGCCGCACGTTTTCGGTCGTCTCACCGGTTTTTCTGTCAATCAGAGTCAGGGACCGCTCGTAATCGTAATGTGGATTCACGTCAAGAATGTAATAATATCTGCCGTCGACATAATGGGCAATGCTCGGCCTGAATCTCCTGTCAAGTACCTCCTCAGGCTTGCCGCCGTCCGTTGAAACACGCATCAGAGCAATGTATTCTTCCCCATCCTCGTACACGCTCATCTGATAATACAAATACCCGCCCCAATACCGCAGAGCATTACTATACCTGCCCGCCCAGTCGTAGGAGGTCAGCAGCCGCATTCCCGTACCGTCCGGATTCACCGAATAAATTCCCTGCCTGCCGGAGTCCGTTAAGATGTTCATGCCGCTGAAATAAATCCGCTCTCCGTCCGTGCAGTAGCTTTTCGCCATGGTAAAGCCGATATGGTCGGGACAAAGCTCATTTCCGTCATGGGTGCAGAGGGGATCACGGCAAAGACCTGTGAGCGGCGAATCGAAATCCGCATAATACTGACTCCGCACTGAAAAAACGCTTCCGGTGTAGATGACGTCACCCAGCGTAAACCAGTTATTGGAGTGGTCCGCGCGGTTATAGTAATCCGTCTGGTTTTTACCGCAGCCCATCAAAGCGGCAGGAATGATCAATAATACCGCACATATTATAAGTCTTTTGCGTTTCACAGTAAAACCCCATTCGTCATGATTTCTCTCTCACCTGTATAGACAACATTTTATCACAAATCTGCCGCATTGTGGGAAAAAATTCCGGCGGACGCATTGAACAGCCCCCGAAAAGTCAGACAATATTATGAAGTAAGAATTGCTCATGAAGCCGAAAGGGATTGTTGTCAGCGAAGAACAGGCGGCAATCCCTCTATATTACCTTATCCGGAAGCCGGAGCCGGTGTTCTGAGCGGAGACAATGCCCCGTGATTCGCCGCTCGACAAAAATTCACACTGATTTAATAATTTATCCAAAAATTCTCCGCCGCGATGTGCTATGCTGATACGACAATATTCCGAGCCGAAGAAGGAGGACCGAGATGGAGAACGAAAACGCAAAATGTGCCTGCCATGGCGCTACGCTGACCCGGTTTGTCCAGCCAATCATCCTGTTTTCGCTGTCGGAGAGCCCCTGTCACGGCTATGAGCTGACGCAGAAAATCGCGCACACCGAATTGTGGCAGGACAACCCTCCCGACGCTGCCGGTGTCTACCGCATACTGAGGGACATGGAACGGCGCGGGCTGATTACCTCGAGCGTCACCGCGGATTCAAAGGCCGGCATGGGCAAGAGGGTGTTTTCCATCACAGATTCGGGTCGCGTATGCATGGCGAACTGGGCGGAAACTCTGGAACGCTATCGCAGCGGAATTGACGAGGTGATTGTACGCCTGCACGAAGCACTGGACAGCCAGCCCCGTGTCATCGAATCGGCGAAAAACGTCACCTGCTGCTGCAATTCGGAAACGGAATGATTCATTTAATCAAAAATTCGCTGATGCAGCTGAGGCGGACTGTTTCCGCTGTATTTTTTTGCCGAATAACAGACTTAGTCTAATATTTGAATAAGTCTTGTGGTCAGAAGGAGAAGAAAAAATGAAGATACAGAAAAAATTTTTGCTCTGCTGCTTGCCGTAATGCTGACATCATACTTAACTGCCTGTCAGAGCAAGTCGGATGACAACAATACCGTCTCCACACTTGACGCAGGCTTGCTCGGCACATCAATAAAACCTGTCGGAGTGCTGGTGGCTGACGCAAATGGATACTTCGACGAGGAGGGCGTAGGAATCGACTGGAGCGAATATGTAGTGTCCGATGAATACACCGATGTGTAGAAAAGGCGCTGCCAACTACGCCCACGCCGTCGCCGGAATTATCGTGATCGGGGTCGTGGTGACACTTCTTAACGCGCTGATTTCCGTTCTGCAGAAAAAGCTGATACGCTGGCACTGATATATTTTACAAATGAAAAAGGAGAAAACCAAAATGGCAATGAACTGGTATCCCGTAGTGGACGAAAAGCTGTGCGTCAGGTGCGGCAAATGTGTGAACCTGTGCGCAAAAAACCGCCACTTCGCATATGACGTCGAAAAAGCTCCGCGGCCGGTGGTAGTCCATCCCGAAAACTGCGTCGACCACTGTCACGGATGCGGAAACCTGTGTCCGAAAGGCGCTATCACCTACTTCGGAGACGACACCGACTGGACCCCGCCGAACCGCGTGTGATTCTGACGCTGCACAGCAAAAAAAGCCCCCGTATGGCAGAGTAAAATTATACTGCGGTATGGGGGCTGTATGTATTTGTTTGGAACACGCCGCGTTCTTCGGCTGTATTTTTTATTGCACTGCTCCGTCTTTGCGTTTTATTGTGATAATTTACAAATATATATGACTGATTAAGATAAGTTTCTCTATCCACTACTTTACAGATAACTTGACACATGACAACAACAGGTGATATAATTTTATCAAACCCAATCTTATATCAGTCCATCGAGGAACCCTATGACAGACGAACAGCGCAAGCAAATCAACAAACTGAAACAAGAGAAAAATGCGATCATTCTGGCACACTATTATGTACCTGA
>JBJFHS010000309.1:0-1974 GCA_051893885.1 Eubacteriales bacterium | reverse complement strand
GCACAGCACTAAGGATACGCTTTGTCATATTTTGCCTCCATGTTAATTGGTTTTTAAAAGATATGAAATTAAATCCTTTTTTAGATATTATAATTATATAATATTTATCCTAAAATGTCAACAATTATATATAATTTGCCCAATATAATTTTTGTTTTAACATATCATTAATTTGTTATGCAAAAATTTTACCATATTAATTATATGTCATTATTTACTTTTTCATGATGGAATTATATAATATTTTTATGAATTCTGCGCATATTTTAGTTAAAATTAATCATTTGCTTTGCCGAAATTGTTTTCAATTAGACTACATCAATAGTTTAATCGGCTTCAGCGAACGAAAAAAAAGAAGCCTGACATTTTCTCAGCCAAGCTTCTTTTATATTTTTTCGGTTATTTTTTTGTATTCTGACAAATTCAGTCTGTCCAGAGTGTTATGCGTCCTGTTTCGCGGGTTTTTGTGAGATCAATTATTCTCTGATTTGAGGAACCGCGGAATCGAAGCGATATATCCTTTTTCGCCTCCTCAAACCGCCCGTCCACAAGCACGTCGATGAGTTCGAGAAGACTGTCCGTCACTTCACATCTGGGGTGAGCTGTGCCTGTCAGTTCTTCATACGTGTATCCGGAGAACGCCCATACGGTTTTTTGGGGGTATATTTCCCTGACGCGCTTCACAAACGGCAGGAGAGCGCGCTGATTTGACGGCTCAAACGGCTCACCTCCGAGCAGAGTCAGGCCGTTTATATAGTCGGGGCGGAGCATATCGATGATTTTTTCTTCTGTCTCGTCAGTGAATTCGCTTCCGTATCTGAAATCCCATGTCTGCGGCTGAAAGCAGTGCTCGCAGTGATTTGTACATCCGGACACAAAAAGTGAAACTCTGACTCCGATGCCGTCTGCAATGTCGCAATTCTTTATCTCACCGTAATACATACGCCCTCCTTATATTTTACAGATGCAGTACCCTGTCCTTGATCTCCTGTGTTCTTCCCTGATTCCAGAACTGAGTGCCGATATATCCGCAGGTGCGGCGTGCCACATTCATTTTATCCTGGTCGCGGTTTCCGCAGTTCGGACATTCCCAAAGGAGCTTTCCGTCTTCCTCAATTATCTGAATCTCACCGTCGTGTCCGCAGACCTGACAATAGTCGCTCTTGGTGTTGAGTTCCGCGTAGATGATGTTGTCGTAGATAAATTTCATAACCTGAAGTACCGCTTCGAGATTCTGCTGCATATTCGGCACCTCGACATAGCTGATCGCGCCGCCGGGCGAGAGATGCTGGAACTGCGCCTCAAAGCGGAGCTTCTCAAAAGCATCTATTTTTTCGGTGACATGGACGTGATAACTGTTTGTGATATAACCCTTATCCGTAATTCCTTCGATTATACCGAAGCGCTTCTGCAGGCACTTTGCGAACTTATATGTGGTGGATTCAAGCGGGGTGCCGTAGAGCGAGAAGTCGATATTGTGCTCAGCCTTCCATTTTCTGCACGCGGCGTTCATTTTTTCCATCACATCGAGTGCGAACGGTGTTGCGGAGGGGTCAGTATGGCTCTTTCCGGTCATGTATTTGACGCACTCATAAAGTCCGGCATATCCGAGCGATATCGTTGAATATCCGCCGTAGAGTAGCTTGTCGATGGGCTCGCCCTTTTTAAGTCTTGCGCACGCTCCGTACTGCCAGAGAATAGGCGCGGCATCAGACAGTGTTCCCTTGAGTCTTTCGTGGCGGCACATCAGGGCGCGGTGGCAGAGCTCAAGACGTTCGTCAAAGATTTTCCAAAACTTTTCAATATTTCCGCCGGAGGACAGCGCGATATCGGGGAGATTCAATGTCACAACACCCTGATTGAAGCGTCCGTAATACTTCGGCTGATTTGTTTCGGGGTCGACATACGGTGTGAGGAAGCTGCGGCAGCCCATGCAGGTATAGCAGTGGCCCTCTCCGTTTTTATCGACCTTCA
>JBJFHS010000308.1:0-7728 GCA_051893885.1 Eubacteriales bacterium | reverse complement strand
GGCTATGAACGCGGCAGCGGTGTTTTCACATTCGAGTCCGCTGACTCCTCTGTGTGCGACAAACCGCGTGTTCCTCTTATCCGGGATTTTGGTGGTGTTTGCAGTCATGGTTTTACTCCTCCGTTTGATTAATATCAGTAAGATTTTATCACATTACCGTTCAAATTGCCATACAGTTCGTTAAAATAAAAGAAAAAACTGACACACAATGATGCCAGTCTTATCTTTGATTATGCAATTTCGAGTTCCTTGTCGTAAATCAGGTCGTCTATCAATATTACGGTGTATATGACGTAAGCAATGTAAATCAGGGTGATAACGGAATTTATCAGTGTTGCGAGACTCATCGAAGCCGCCATATATGCGTGTGCTGCCGCGAAGGAATAATTGATTATTGAGAGAATCACACACATCAATATCTTTCCGCCGACTGTGTTGTAGGTTTCAAGGTCGCGGTTTTTCTTTGAATACTGCGCGGTATCAGTTTTAACGCCGAAAATCTCAAGCTGATTTTTTATGGTTTTCATCAGGATCGTGTAGAAAATCAGAACGGAGACAAGCGCGATTATTTTTTCTGCCGCTATGAGCATCGCCATGGTATAATACTGGTCGTAAGCCGTGCTTATCCAGTCAATCGCCTCAACGCTGTATTCGCTGAAATATCTGATCTGAAGTACGAGGTTCACTATTGACAGCACACCTCTGACAGCCGCAATCGGAACAATGACAACAGATTTTTTCTCGTATTTTCTGACGATTAATGCAGAGGCAATCAGAAGCGCGGACGGTATTAGTCCAACCATCAGATTTACGCTGTCTGCGGATACAACGAATTCGCAGATCACCGAAAAAGCAAAGATGAGCAGCGCATTTTTCATGTTTTTGGCTGTGAAAAGTGTGGTGCGCGGAAGTATGTCCGTTTGATATTTGGCATCAAGAGCGTCATTTAGCTGTTTATCGCGCTTGATCGCGCTGAAATACGATGAGATTTTTACAATTAATATAATTCCGCAGACAACGACGGCAAGTGAACAGATTATGTACAAAAACGGTTTATAGTATGTGAGCCTGTTCTGGAGCGTTTTTACTTCACCGATATTTTCGTACATCTGCAGCTCTGTCAGCTCAGGTATTAAAGTTGCCGCAATTCTTAAAATATAGAAAAACAGTATGTAATTCTTTGTAGATGAAATAAGCTCGATGGTTTTATTTTTCTTTGCCTTTTTCTTCACCTTTTTTGCATAAATCGCGGCCTTTTTCTTCATCTTTTTTGCATAAATCGCGTCGCCGCCGTACCACAGCCCGATGAACGATATTCCCTCAAAGAGAGAATTCAGCGCGGGAATGAACAGTATCAGCTCAGACAGACTGAAAACGAAAGTGAGCAGAATTTTAGCCGAGCCGGATGAATACGGAATCAGCACGATTGAAAATAACTTAATTATTTCCAGAAACGCAAGCTTCATGAATCCGTCGCGCGCTTTTCCGATATATCCGACGTAATACGAAGTTTTGGTAAGCGCCGCTGAAATCAGGAAAAAACCTACCGCGTCAGGCAGGATATCGACAACATGAATTACCGGATTCGCAAGGATTATAAACCCGGCTATCAGACATCCCCAAAGCATACTTGCCTCCTATTTCTTTTTTTTATGCTTTTTTTTACGTTTGCCTTTTTCAAGAGCGAGTTTTTCAGCTTCCTCCTGTGCGAGCCTCACTGATTCCAGACGGTATTCCTGTCTGTTTTTTTCAAACTCGTCCATTTTATCGTCTATCTTATTGATAAAAGCAAATCTTGAACGTTTTTTTGCATTTTCGTTTTCATCCTCGGGAACCAGAATCGCAAAGCATTTATAAATGAACACAATATTCAAAACAAAGCACACAAGCCAGTAGATAAGAACGAACATACTCATGTACTGAAGTATATCCTCGCGAATTCCGGTAAAAGCCGTAAGCACCATATATGCGGCATAATACACGAGTATCATAGCCATGTTGCGCTCAGCCGTCTTTGCGAGCTTATCCGCTCCGGCACCCAATGCAATTCCGCGCGCACCGAGAAACATGAACACGTGCATCACCGCCGAAAACAACGAACGCATGAGGCTGACTGTCTGTGAAACAGCTCCGCCTGACTGATAGAAATCAAACATCATGTTTGCGGCGTTTACTGCGCTGAAAACGGTAAAAATCAGTGCTGCGAGCATTGCCCTGTTAAAATATTTATTGTATTCCGCAAGCTTGGAGAAAGCGAAAATTGTGATCACCGCACCGATTATGTCAGCAAAAAAGTACATACTCGACAGGGAGAAAGCGAACATTACAAAATATCCGAAAAACAGTGTTCCAAATCCCATGTCCGCTTTTTCCCTCCCATATGAGCGTTATCTGAGTTTTTCAATTAATCGTCGTCACCGTCGGAAGTGCCCTGATTTGCGCCGCAGCATTTCTTATATTTCTTTCCGCTTCCGCAGGGGCACGGGTCGTTGCGTCCAACCTTCTGACCCTTGTTTACCACCGGCTTGTTTATGGTTTTTGAAGCAGACTGTCCGCCGGCAAATCCCTCAGAAACAGGTTTTGCAACTTCGACACGCTTGAGCTCAACCTGAGGTCTCGGCATAACCGACATAATCATTCTCGCTGTGTCGTCGCGGATATTCGTTATCATTTCGTCGAACAAATCCGCGCCCATGAGTCTGTATTCCGAAATGGGATTTCTCTGTGCGTACGCCTGGAGTCCTATCATTTCCATAAGAGAATCCATCGCTTCGAGGTGATCCATCCACTTTTTGTCGACGTTCTGGAGAAGGACG
Source organism: Eubacteriales bacterium (assembly GCA_051893885.1). Taxonomy (GTDB): domain Bacteria; phylum Bacillota; class Clostridia; order Oscillospirales; family CAG-272; genus UMGS1696. Next base: position 4,912 of record JBJFHS010000308.1, on the reverse strand, counting down.
ATTCTCTCTATTTCTCTCATCTGCTCTGAACCGAAGATTTCTTCCTTCTTTGCGTAAAGCTCATCCGCTCTCTCCTTGAGAGTTTTACGGATATTTTCACGGATTTCGGCGAGGTCTCCGTTCAGATCACCAAAGTCATCCGTTGTGCAGAGGAGTCCCATGTATTTCGCTTTAAGACCCTCGACATCCCACATTTCAATATTGTCCTCATGCAGGAAGGAGTCCACAGCGTCGTCGAGAGTGCCGTAAATCATGGAATGGATCTTATCCTTGAGGTCTGCGTTGTCGAGCACTTCGCTTCTCTGCTGGTAGATGACAGTTCTCTGCTGGTTCATTACGTCGTCATACGCAAGGACATTTTTACGTCTGTTGAAGTTCTGATCCTCGAGCTTTTTCTGTGCGGATTCAATGGAGCCGGAGAGAATTTTTGCGTCAATCGGGGTGTCCTCATCGAGTCCGAGTCTCTCAACCATCGCAGAGATTTTTTCGGAGCCGAACAGTCTCATAAGGTCGTCTTCAAACGAGAGGAAGAATCTCGATTCACCCGGGTCGCCCTGTCTGCCGGAACGTCCGCGGAGCTGGTTGTCGATACGTCTCGACTCGTGTCTCTCTGTACCGATTACGAACAGACCGCCCGCTTCCCTGACCTTGTCGGCTTCAGGCTTGATTATCACCTGATATTTCTTATAGAGCTCACGGTAATGATCACGCGCCGCAAAAATCTCCTCGCTCACGTTCTGCGAAGAGCCGGTTGCGAGAGCTATTACGCTTTCCTCGTATCCCTCTTTGCGCATTTCAGCCTTTGCGAGGTATTCAGCGTTACCGCCGAGCATGATATCCGTACCGCGTCCTGCCATGTTTGTGGAAATCGTGACAGCACCGAATTTACCCGCCTGAGCAACGATATCGGCTTCCATTTCATGGTATTTTGCATTGAGGACGGTGTGAGGAATGCCTGTCGCTTTCAGTTTTTTCGACAGAGCCTCGGATTTTTCGATTGAAACGGTACCGACAAGCACCGGCTGCCCCTTTTCATGGCATTTTTTGATCTGTTCGATGATGGCGTTGTCCTTGCCGTTTTTGGTGCGGTAAACCACGTCGGGATGGTCTTTTCTTATCATCGGGCGGTTTGTAGGCACTTCAACTACATCGAGGTTATATATTTCTCTGAATTCGTTTTCCTCTGAGAGCGCAGTACCAGTCATGCCGGAGAGCTTACTGTACATTCTGAAGTAGTTCTGGAATGTGATTGTCGCGATCGTGCGGTTTTCTCTCTGTATCTTAACGCCTTCCTTTGCCTCGATAGCCTGATGCAGACCGTCGTTAAAACGGCGTCCGGGCATAAGACGGCCTGTGAATGTGTCGACGATTATTACTTCATTGTCTTTTACGACGTAATCCGTGTCGCGGTGCATTATGCCGTGAGCCTTGATTGCCTGATAAATATGGTGTGTTATATCCGCGTTTTCCGGGTCGGAGAAATTCTTGATCCCGAAATATTTCTCGGCTTTTGCGATACCGGAGGCGGTGAGTGTGGCGGATTTCGCCTTTTCATCGACGATATAATCAGCCTGAATGTCGTCGTGATCCTCTTTTGCGTCGAGCTCCTTGATGACATATTTGGACAGGGTTCTTGTGAAGCGGTCGGCCATGTCGTAAAGCATATCGACCTCAGCGCCCTGACCTGAGATAATAAGCGGTGTTCTTGCTTCATCTATGAGAATTGAGTCTACCTCGTCGACGATTGCGAAGTTGTGACCTCTCTGGACGCGGTGCTCCTTATACGTTACCATGTTGTCTCTGAGGTAGTCGAAGCCGAACTCGTTGTTGGTGCCGTATGTGATGTCACAGTTGTATGCTTTCTGCTTTTCAGGCTTTTTCTGTCCCGCCACTACAAGGCCGGTGGTGAGTCCGAGGTATTCGTGAATTCTTCCCATTTCCTCACATCCGAGTCGGGCGAGGTAGTCGTTTACGGTGACTACGTGTACGCCTTTGCCGGTGAGCGCGTTGAGATACGACGGGAGAGCCGCGACGATTGTCTTACCTTCACCTGTCTTCATTTCGGTGATTCTTCCCTGATGAAGGAGAATTCCGCCCATGATCTGAACGTCAAACGGGCGCTTCCCGAGGATTCTGTCGGATGCTTCTCTGACGCAGGCATATGCTTCGGGGAGAATATCGTCGAGTGTTTCGCCGGCGGCAAGCCTCTGCTTGAACAAATCTGTCTGCGAACGCATTTCGGCGTCGGACATATTTTTGTATTTATCTGCGAGAGAGTTCACCTTCTTCACGATAGGCATAATTTTTTTGATCTGTCTGTCGCTGTAGGTACCGAAAACCTGAGTTATAAGTCCCATTTTATCTAAAGCGGAAAAACCGCTGTCCTCCATTACACAAATATAGAAATAAAAAATCAAACGTTGTCATTCAATTATTATATCGCAATTATTAAAATCTTTAAGGCATTAAATGTAAATTTATTTGAAAAATATACGTTTTTTTGTTTTGAATTTTCCCGTTTTTAATGAATTATGCTTTTGCGGTTGAAATAACGATTTATTTGTTATATAATATCAGCTGCTGAAATTAAAATTTAAGGATAATTAAAGGTGAGTTTATGAAAGAAATCAACATTGTGCTTCACGAGCCGGAAATTCCGCAGAACACCGGAAATATCGCGAGAACCTGCGCTGCGACCGGTGCGGCTCTCCACATAATAAAACCGATGGGCTTTGAAATCGACGACAGAAAGCTGAAGCGCGCCGGGCTTGACTATTGGCATCTGCTCGACATTACATATTACGAAAATCTCGGCGACTTTTTTGAGAAGAATCCCGGGTGCAATTTCTACCTCTTTTCAACCAAAGCTCCGCGATGCTACACCGAAGTGGAATATAAGACCCCTGTATTCTTATTTTTCGGAAAGGAAACCCGCGGTCTGCCGGAGGATTTTCTCCGCGCCAACCTTGAGAGATGCGTGAGAATACCCATGCGTGAGAATCTGCGCAGTCTCAACCTCTCGAATTCCGCTGCGATAGGTGTATATGAAGTACTTCGTCAGCAGGGATTCAGGGGACAGCAGAGTGAAAGCTATTATCTCGGCTGATTTTATTTACAAGAGCGGCGCGAGAAGCTCAAGGACTCCTCTGAACAGCTGGCGGATAAGACTGTAATGTACTTCGCTCTGCTCGGTACAGCTCTCAAACATTTCGATGAAATCCTCCTTTATATCCCTGATGCAGCTTGTCTTATACATCCATGCACCGCATTCAAAGTGGAGATATAGACTTCTGTAGTCGAGGTTCACGCTTCCGACTGTGGCGTATATATCGTCGCAGATAAAGGTTTTTGCGTGGATAAAGCCCGGGTCGTACTCGTATATCTTCACGCCGTTTTTTATCAGATTGGGATAGAAGGATTTTGTGGTTTCGTTTATAATCTTCTTGTCCGGAATTCCCGGGGTAATAATCCGCACGTCCACCCCGCTCTTCACGGCTTTAAGCAGCGCCTGCTCCATCTGTTCGTCGATAATGAGGTAAGGCGTAGTTATCCAGACATAGTCGTGGGCTGCGGAAATTATGCCGAGATACACGTTTTCTCCCACCGGCTCAAAGTCAAGCGGGTCATCGGAATACGGCTGTACAAATCCGTCGTGATTCTCGCGCAGAACGGCTGTTTCGGGCCTGAATTTGTCGTAGTCGCCGCAGTTTTGTATCGGAGTGTGGCAGAGGTAGTCCCACATTTCGAGGAACATTACGGTAAAGCTCCACGCGGCTTCTCCCTCAGTCAGAATTGCGTTGTCCTTCCAGTAGCCGAAGCGCGTTATTGTATTGATGTACTCATCCGCCAGGTTGATTCCGCCCGTGAATGCGGCTTTTCCGTCGATTACGCAGATTTTTCTGTGGTCACGGTTGTTCTGATGCGCGGATAGGACGGGGATGAATCTGTGGAACACGCGGCACTTGATTCCCTCTTTTTCAAGCTGCTGGGCAAAATTCCGATTGAGCGTGTTGATACATCCGATGTCGTCGTAAATCACCCGGACGTCAATGCCCTGTTTTACTTTTTTTACCAGAATTTCGTGGATTTTTTCCCACATTTCGCCGGATTTTATGATGAAATATTCGATGAAGATGTATTTTTCCGCTTTTTCGAGTTCCTCAAGCATAGAGACAAACGCTTCTTCTCCGGTTTTGAAATAAACGGTCCTGCTGTTTCTGTACGGAGGATACTTCGCGGCGTTTCTGATATATTCCGCCTGTTTTTCGGCGTTTCTGTCGATTTCTGACAGCTCGCCTATTATTTCACTGCCGTCTCCGAGCGATTTTGTGGTAATTTCACTCATGAACTTCATTTTGTTTTTTGATTTTTCCGACAGCATATTTCCGCAGAAAATCATATACAAAGCCACACCGAACGCGGGAAACAGGAAAATTACCACAATCCACGCGAGCTTGTACGCCATGTTCTGGTTTGTGTTGATAATTTTCAATACATACACAAGCGCAAGCAGGACGGTTACAATATAATACAGCACGAAATATTTGGTAAACTCGATGGCTACCATAAAAATCATCAGAAGCTGTATCGCGATAAGCAGCCCTACGATAAAAACTCTGCTGAAAACCAGCTTTTTAAGTTTCTTCAGCATAAAATTACTCCATTATATTAATTTTATACCTATATTCTACATCACAGCTCGAACAAAATCAATTAAAATAAAATTAAAAATTATAATCGGAATGATGTCTTTTGCAAACCAACATATTTTACAAAAAAAGCTGATATTCTGATTGATTTTATATGCGCTGTGTGCTATAATTTAGAAAACTTTTTATCAGGAGTGTTTTCATGAAAATTTTATTTCAGGGCGACAGCATAACAGACGCCGGAAGAAAATACGCAGACTTTC
>JBJFHS010000307.1:0-7765 GCA_051893885.1 Eubacteriales bacterium | reverse complement strand
GTAGCGGACGCGCACTCCTGCTGTCTCCACCCCGCAAGCTCGACTCACCGCCAGATGAACGATGAAGAACTATCCGCCTGCGGTGTTCCGTCCGACCTTGTGAGACTTTCTGTGGGACTTGAGAGCATTGAAGACCTCATCTCCGATATAGACAGCGCACTCGAATAATAAGATTAAGATAATAATAAAAACTCTACGATTAATAATAAAAGGACTGCATCATGCCGATTAAAATACCAAACGACCTTCCCGCGACGAAAACCCTGACCTCCGAGAATATTTTCGTCATGACCGAGACAAGGGCCATCACACAGGATATACGCCCGCTGAAAATTCTTCTTCTCAACCTCATGCCGAAGAAAATCGAAACCGAAACTCAGCTGTCCCGCCTTCTCGGAAACACTCCGCTTCAGGTCGAGCTCACCCTTATCCGCACCAAAAGCCACCAGTCGAAAAACACCTCCGAGGAGCACCTTCTTGCGTTTTACAGCACATTCGACGATGTAAAGGACAGCTATTTCGACGGAATGATCATCACCGGTGCGCCCGTCGAGCAGATGCCGTTTGAGGAGGTTGAATACTGGGACGAGCTCTGCGGCATAATGGAGTGGAGCAAGACACACGTACACAGCACCTTCCACATCTGCTGGGGAGCGCAGGCGGGGCTGTATTATCACTTCGGAATCAAAAAGTATCCGCTCGAGGAAAAGCTGTTCGGAGTGTTCCCGCACCGCGCCGACTATAAACGGGCTATCCTCCTTCGCGGATTCGACGACGAGTTCATGGTTCCGCATTCACGCCACACAACGGTAAAAAGAGAGGACATTGAGGCGGTGAGGGAGTTGAAAATCATCGCATCGTCAGAAGAAGCCGGCGTTTACGCGATGATGACCAACAACGGACGCCAGATTTTCATCACAGGCCACTCCGAATACGACGCATACACCCTCGACTCGGAGTACAAGCGCGACCTCAGCCAAAATAAACCGATATCCATGCCGAAAAACTACTACCGCGACGACGACCCGACAAAAGATCCCGTTGTTTCATGGAGAGGGCACGCGAACCTGCTGTACTCGAACTGGCTCAACTACTTCGTTTACCAGACGACTCCCTACGACATCACTGAGCTGAAATAATAGTAAAATTAAAAAATGCCGCCCCGGATGAAGCCAAAACGACTTTGACCGAGGCGGTTTTGTTATGCTTATCTGTTCGGTTATTCGGCGAGAATCACAAATACACCGGGCATTTCTCCGGATGTATATGCGGTATTCAGGAAGCCATTTGCAGCCATGACACGTGCGGGAGCGCAGACGGAATACTTGAAACTGTCACACATGGCAATCCGCGTAGCAGTTGATTTAACGTTGGATGGATTGTGCGCAGCAATGATCTTTACAATCGCCTTGTCAATCGAATAAATATCATCAGCGAGCTCCTTTGCAGCAAATTCACTCACATCTCCGCTGATTTTTTCGTACTGTCCTGCGGTGTAAACAGGCATCGCGGCACTGAGCTTACCTTCGGCGGAATTTATATACCCCATTCTGCACAGCTCAGCGGCGTCGGCAAGGTCGTATTCGCTCATTACCTTGTCATATCTGCCTGAAATTGAACTGCGGGCAACATCGCACATTATATTGACATAACGGCTTTTTCCCCAGAAATCGTGATGGTCACCTTTCATCGCGGGAATGTAGTCGCAGAACAGCATTGTGTCACCTCTGCCGCTGTCAATTCCGCAGTATCTGAAGCAATCTTTGACCAAAGCATCGTATTCCTCTTCAAGCCAGAGGTCTGCCCTTTCACCCCACGCGGTTCTGGCGGCAGTATTCGCACAAGGATCCGTATTTCGCGTGATTCCGAATATGCTTCTCCATACGATTTGCGATAGCTGCCAGCGCAGAGTGTTTTCCGAAAAATCCGAACCGTAAAAACCTGTGCTTTTGTATTCGTAAAAATATCTTTCGATAAATCCTATGATTTTGTCCGCGATTTCTTCCTGCCATCTTCTGCATTTTTTCTCTGCTTCCTCGCGGCATTCCTTTGTGATGATTACAATGTTTGTTTTGTACTTGTTTCCGTCCTTTGTCAGAATCTGTTTTTCGGTCAGCGCTCCAATATCGTCCTCAATATAAGCCAGCGGCATTCCGGTTTCAAGGCTGATTTCCTCCGCGTTCAGCTTGTCGTTAAAGCAGGCTGCGGCGATATTCTGCCTGACTGTGCTGCTCATAAAGTCCCAGAAATAATTGGGTCCCTCTCCCGAGTACATGGGAATGAGCTTTTTGGGATTATAGCTGAGTGTTCCGAGTTTGCGATCCATTTGCATACCTTCCTTTAAGTTTTGTCTGCCTTTGAAAAGCAGATATTTTACCATACTTTCGCTGAGTGACAAAACCGAGCTGATTTCGGAGATGCTTTTTTCGTCGATATAGTAAAGTACGACTGCACTGCGGTATTTTTCCGCCAGCAGTGACAGCTCACGCCGCAGAAGATATAACTGAAAATCCTCGTCGGAGCAAATCAGGCTTTCTGCAATGTCAAAGGTATCATCCGATGGTTTGTTTTCGGATATATCTTCACAGTACACCTCGTGTTCGCCAACTCTTTGCTTCTTTTTGTACCATTTACAGTATATGTTGCGCGCCACATTCCACATGAAGCCGTATATAGCCTTCTCGTCCGTCAGCTTCGTCAGAGCCCCGCAAAGCGCAAAGATGATTTCCTGAGACAGATCTTCGGCGTCATATCGGTTTGAAGTCCGCGCCGCACACCACGAGTAAATGATTTTTGCGTTGTCTTTAATTATATCGTTGATTTCGCGTCCGTTCATCTTCGGGTCTTGTCCCTTTTCCAACTCATTTAGTCTTATATTTCAGAAACTTCTGCCCATATAGTATCGCAAATCGGTCGTCGGTTAAGAAAAAGACGAAAATTTATTTTTAAATAATTGAATCACACTATGCAAACAAATGCCGCCGGACATTACTCCGCATCATCCTCCGAGAAAGCGAATTCAAACAGCTCCCTGAGCCTGTCGTGACGGCCGCCGAGGTAGAGCCAGCCGAAAAGGGCTTCGAGTCCGGTGGCACGCCTGTATTCGGCTACGGTGCTCGACTTCGGAGTGTTCGTGTGACCGAGATTTCTGCCTCTGCGGTAAGCGTCTTCCTCATCGGGAGTGAGAAGCGGCAGAATTTTTTCCACCACTCCGCTCTGCACGTGAGCCGTGACGTATTTCAGCGACTCAACGCTCGCCCGGCTGACGTTTTTTTTCACAAGGTATTCCCTGACGTAAAGCTCATAAACGCAGTCCCCGAGATACGCTAAATTGTTCGCGCTCAGTGCGTTCAGCTCATCTTTGCTGAGATTGTTTTCTGTCATATTTTTCCTTTTCTGAATGTGTTTTAAACGCGAAGGAAGAGTGAGTTTTGAAGCCCACTCTTTCCGCGTTGATTATTGGATTCAAATCACGTTCATAATATATCTCATACGGAGCTTTTCGGCTGCGGGAAGCGAAGAATACACGCTGCTCTGTATCTCGCTCAGATATTCGGCGAGGGTGCAGAGCTCACGGAATGTCAGCTGTCCGCCGAACTCCTCTTTTTCTATTATGCCCATGACGTCTGTAATTTTATGTCTTGAGATGTCGCTGTACTCGGCGTCGACGCGAAGTGCGTATTCACTCGGCAGCTCACCCGTTTCCGGCGGCATTCCGAGAGCCGAGAGGATGTCGAAAATGCAGTCGGTTATCGCGCGCGCACTCGAGTGTATGTCGGTCTCGCCGTCGCTGTATTTCTGCTCGTTTCTGGATTCGTCCACGAGCTTGAGCCTGCTTTCAACCGCCTTCATCGCCCTTTTCTTCATAACAGCCCAGACGACTGTGAGTGCGATTACCACAGCGAGCACAACGCCGATGACTATGAACAGCGCAGTGTAGTCCGGCTCGTCCTCAGTTCCGAATACGGTGTCGATTGTCTCGCTCATTTCGGGAATCTCGTCCCTGACAGTAACCTTGCTCTGGTCTATTCCGGATGATGTTGACTCAGAGGTATTCTCAAGGTCGTACATTATCTCGCAGTAAGACGGAGTGCATTCGTAAGTTATCCAGCCCATCGCGGGGTAATAAACCTCAACCCATGCGTGCGCGTCGTAGTCCCTGACAGAGGTTCTGTAGGTCGAAACCGCTTCCTTTGCGTAGGTTCTCGAGAATCCGCTCGCGATGTATCCCTCGTCATACCTCACCGCAAAGCCGAGCTCCCTCAGAAGTGCGACAGCGGAGGTTGCGAAATGCACGCAGTAGCCCTCCTTGATGTCGAACAGGAACGCCTCGAGGTTGGAGTCAGCCGTGATGAGGTCCACCATGACGGGATTTCCCGCCTCATCCAGAACGACATTTCCGTCCTCGTCGAGAAGCTCAGTCTGCGGGCAGTTCGGGTCGAGAGTGTAGGTGTAGTTGTATCTGAGATAGTTTATCACCGCCAGAATCGCCTCGTGACGCGGTACTGTCTCACCGGTTTCTGCGTCGTAGAACCACGATTCATAGTAATTTCCGTATTTTTCCTCAGCAGTCATTCGCTTTATCTGTGTTTCCGACTTGGTTTCGAGGTAGGATTTGTCGTGAACGGGCTTATCCCCCATAACTATTCCGTTTTCAGCGAGGATTTCCTTTGCGAGAGCGGATATTTTTTCGCTTCCGAAGGTCTCTGTATAGGTCTCCTCGGCGTAATCGCGGTAGTTGAGCTCACTTGCGTAGGCGTTCATGTACTGACGTCTTTCGCCCGCGGTCATCTGAAGGTACATCTCGACAAACGACTGCGCCTTATACCTGTATCCGAACGAGGCTATCTCCTCCTCGAACATATCGCACAGGAAGGTGAGGTCTCTGCCTGTCATTGTAATTTCGCCGAGCGCGGTCTCGTAGGTGTACTCCTTGTCCTCCTTGAAGAGAAGATTTGAGTTGATTTCGGACTCAATCTGGTCGATGGTGTCGGCGTACTTTTTGCACACATTGTAATATTCAATCGAACCCTCGAGGTTTACGGCGAGATCCGGGTCTTTCATAACCGGGTTGAACGACGATACCGAATATTCCGAGCCCTCGTTGAAGAAACGCGAGGAGTAAATGCCGTCGTAGTACGCGGAATACTTCATCGAAACGGGTTCAATCGAGCCCCTCTCCATAATTCCGAGCCCCGCGTTCATAATCGACGGCACAAAGAGGATCCTGCTGTTTCCGGAAACTCTCGTGACGTGAACCTGAAATACGCGGAAGCCGAATTCGTCAAGGTTGCGGTACTGGTCGACCTTCTGCACGTCGAGCGCGTTGGGGTAGACATATTTATTGAAGAAATACGTGATGTTGTCGGGTGAATATGCCGAGCCGAACCTTGAGCGGTATGCGATTACTTCCTCAGAGTCGGCGGATGACCAGTGGTCGGTCTCAAGGTCGTAGTCGGAGCCGATCCAGCTTCGCATATAAACAGGAGCCTGATAGCTCACCTCGACGGAAAACAGCTTCTGGCCGGTGTACTGGGGTGTGTTGAAGTCGACATTTCTCGGGTTAAGCTCAGCCACGCCGCCGTACATCGCAAGTGAGTTGAGGTCTACGTCGTCGCCCATGAGATACGCCGTGACGTAGGTTCTCGCCAGCTGCATTTTGTTGTTTATCACGTCTATTATCGGGAAATTCTTGCTTATCGCGACAAGTGGGATCCAGATTGCGAGGACAGCTATGAGCATAGCCATTCCTCCTGCGTAGCCGGAAGCCGCTCTTGTCTTGAGTTCGGCTGTTTTAGGGGCATTTTTTAGCTTTTTCGCCTCTTTAGCCGACTTTTTCGCATCTGCTTTAGCCTGTGAAAGCGCGGCAAGAGTCTCGGGATTATTTGATTTTCTTGCGGCTGCGGCACGGGCTTTCAGCTTTTTGCTTTCCTCCCTTGCGGCGAGCTTTGCGGCTTTTCTGCTCTCTTTTTCAGCCTTTTTTGCCTCGACTGCAGCAATTTTTGCGTCGGTTTTCGCCTTTTTCTCAGCCTGAATCCGCTCTTTTCTCTCCTTTTCGGCTTTTGCTAACACAGCGGCTTTGGCTTTTTTAGCTGCGGAACGGGGCATACCGCTCTCAAGTGAGGTGTTGTAAGCGAGTGTCGCTGAATTTTTCAGGTTGATTTTTGCGGTTTTTGCAGCCTTTTTCGCTTCCTTTTTCTCGGCTTTTGCTGACTTCTTCGCTTTTTTTGCAGCCTTTTTCTTCGCAAAGACGCCGCCGTAGAGACAGTCGTACAGGTACAGCGCGACGACACCACAGATGAATACAAGAAGCGTTGCAAGTCCCTTGTTCGTCCTTGTGATATTGAACATGAACACGGGAATCATGTAAACTGCGCAGATTGCTGCCACTCCGACCGCGTGGACTCTCTTTGCGGTGAACAGACCGAGCAGCAGTCCGGAAACGACGATTATCGACGCAGCCGCAAACGACACGAGAGCTTCTTCGCTGTAGGAGTATCCCTCCGTCGAGATATACTGCATATAGGTCGTGTATCCCGCAGCCCCCATGTTCTCGAAAATGAGGTCGGCAAAGCGTCTGAATGCCTCAGTCATATATCCTATCGGGTCGGAATACTGCCCGAAGATGTACGCGGCGGCAATTCCAACCGTGATAAACGGCGAAAGTGTGCGCGAAATCCTGTGCAGTGAGAGAAGCATTGTATAAACAGTGACGGCGATGCTCCAGAGAAGTACAAATGAAGTCGAAACTGTGATGTTTTCAGCCCTCGCGCCGTTTAAAATAATCAATTGTATAGCGTCAAACAGAAACAGGTTCAGTCCGAAAACTCCGACGAACAATGTCAGCGCGCGTAGAAAAAATCCGATTGCCGTATATACTGCGGTCATACCCGACGCGGGAGAGACAGTTACCGCCTCAGGCATATTTTCAACCCTGATTCTGCTCCGCTTTTTTTCCGCCGTGTCGATTTTCTGCTGAAGTGTTTCGGCGGCTGATTTCTGCCTGTTCTTTTTGAACGGATTCGGGCGCATTTTTTTATCGGAAGATAAATTCATAATATCGTTCAGTCCCTCGGTTTCTTTATTTTACTGTTGTCGAAATCAGTGTACAGCTCTTTTCAGGGTGAACTGTCCGGTCTCGTCCTTTGCCGCGCTCAGCTCAGTGAGGTCAACACCGTCCTGCGCAAGGCGTATGCGGCACATCTCAACGTATTCGCGGCGGATTCTCACGTCCTCATATCGCTCCTCGGGATTGAACAGGAGTATCTCCGTGACACATCCGGTTCCCGCACCGCCGAAAAGTCCGGGGATAGAGGAGTATCTGTTAAGCGAAAGCGGGTCGAGATTTGAAGTGCAGATTCGTATTGTGACGTTGAGCGACTCACTGATAAGCGGGAGAAGGCTTGTTATGTTTTCCTTTTCACTGCACGGCGGGGTCGTCGCGAAAACGGGGTAAACCGCGTCGAAGTCCTCGGGGCAGGTCAGCTCAACCGCAGCTATGCCGCCCGTCTGACGTTTGTCCGCCCAGATGAGGGTGACGTTGTTGCCGTTCCGCAGCTCGTTCAGCACCGCGCCGATTGACATTTCAACCACGCCGTCAGCGCAGAACTCGTCCATGTCGGGGGCGGATTCGGGCTTGATTATTCCGCCGACAGCGAGGGCATTTTTCACATCGGCTTCCCTCTTTCTGCGCTCGTTTTCCGCAATCTGAGCGTCGGTGAGAGTGCTTTCCTCGGGGTTTTCAGCGTTTTTTCTCGCAAATAAC
>JBJFHS010000306.1:0-1994 GCA_051893885.1 Eubacteriales bacterium | reverse complement strand
GACATCGCCGCAACCGAGCCGCAGGTCAGTCTCATCCGACCCATTCCTCCGCCCATTCCCTCCGAAAAGCGCATGGCAGTTTCCATATCCATGCCAAATAAATCCGCGAAAGCTCCCACCACCGACTGACAGCAGTTGTAGCCGCTCAGAAACAATTCTTTTGCTTTTTCAGCTCGTACACCCATTGTATTGACCTCTTGTTTTTTGCGTTTGCAATATTATAACTCAAACTGACGGAATAAACAAGATGCCGGTAAATTATTGCCTGCCGTTGTTGCAAAAAAAATTTTTATGTGATATAATACGAAAAAATCAGTCGAACAAAATCTATCGTTCAGGAGAAAATACTATGGACTCGAATACGGAGAAGGAATATTTAAAGACCACCGAGGAGCTGATCAGCTTTATTGAAGCATCTCCTACGGCATTTCACGCGGTCGATGAAATCGGAAAAATTTTACAGTCGAATGGATTTGTCCGACTCGGTGAGCACGAGGAATGGAATATAGTCCCCGGCGGCAGATATTACGTCACCCGCAACGGCTCGTCGGTGATAGCGTTCGCAGTACCCGAAAATTACGCGAAGTCGTTCATGATAACCGCCAGCCACACCGACAGCCCGACGTTCAAGCTCAAAACCGACTGCGAGGTCGAAGCCTGCGGAAAGTATGTCAAGCTTAACGTTGAGGGCTACGGAGGAATGATTCTCTCGTCATGGCTTGACAGACCGCTTTCGATTGCCGGACGCGCGGTTGTAAAAGAAGACGGCAAAATAAAAACAAAGCTCGTGAAGGCTGAGTGCGACCTTGTGCTGATTCCCAATGTTGCGATGCATCAGAACAGACAGATAAACAGCGGCTTTTCATACAATATTGCGGTCGACATGATGCCCCTGTTCGCGTCGAAGGATAAAAAAGGCTGCCTTGCTGACATTGTAGCAGAGTCCGCCGGATGCGAAAAGGAGAACATTCTCGGCTCGGATCTGTACCTCTATAACCGCACTCCCGCGTCAATCTGGGGTGCCGGCAGCGAATTCTTCTCCTCAGCGAGAATCGACAATCTCCAGTGCGCTTATTCCACCCTCGAAGGCTTCTGCGGCGCGGTGAATTCCGGCGAGACAAAGGCGGTCTGCGTTTACTCCTCCTTCGACAACGAGGAAACGGGAAGTGCGACAAAACAGGGCGCGGGCTCGCAGTTCCTCAACGACACGCTCTCAAAGATTGCCGGCTCACTCGGATTTACACTCAGTTCGGCTCTCGCGTCGTCGTTCATGGTTTCGGCGGACAACGGACACGCAAAGCACCCGAATCACCCCGAGCTCTCCGACGCGGTAAACTCACCCGCAATGAACGAAGGCGTGGTAATCAAGTCAAACGCCGCTCAGAAATACACGACCGAGGCACTTTCCGCTTCAATTTTCAATGAAATCTGTAAAAAAGCCTCAGTTCCGACTCAGCTCTTCGCGAACAGAAGCGACATGGCGGGCGGCTCGACTCTCGGCTCAATCTCCAACACAAACGTCGCTCTCCTCACCGTCGACATCGGACTTGCCCAGCTTGCGATGCACTCGTCCTACGAAACAGCCGGATGCCGCGACACCTCATACATGATTTCCGCAATAACCGAGTTCTACAAAACCCTGCTGAAAACCGACGGCGACGGGATTTATATGATTTAATAACAAATAAAAAAGTCCGAAGGGGCAAATGTTGATTTTTCTGTATTTTACCGTTCCGGTTACCGTTCCGGCATTTCTTTTCTCATTCCTGCAAGATTGAACACCCCGAATTTTGCCGAATACGGACGAAAAGTTCAAACCAATTTACCTTCAGATTCTTGAAAAACCGCGATTATTCATATATAATGTAGTCTGTCAGATTATATCATCATAAAACAGAAACAAAACAGAATGAGCCGGAGGTCAACGTCATGCCAAAATCGAAATGGAACCTGAATACCATTTACATATCCGAGCGATTGCAGGAGAGTCTGCG
>JBJFHS010000305.1:0-2002 GCA_051893885.1 Eubacteriales bacterium | reverse complement strand
TTCCCCACTTCACAGTTGACTTTGCGGCTTCCATGTGATAAAATGTCAGTGTTAGAAAAAATTTAGATGAAAAGAAGGGTTTGTTCTGAAAAACACGGTCAGGAAGGGCTCGTTTCTTGAGAGCGCGTTCATACTTACGATTTCAACGGCATTTGTAAAGCTTGCCGGACTTTTGTTCACGATACCTATCTCGAATATGCTCGGCGGAGAGGGGATGGGGTATTTTTACGCGGCGTACGATATTTATAATATGCTTGCGGTGCTTGCCTCAGCCGGACTGCCGGTCGCGGTGTCGAGGATGATAAGCGAAACACTCGTCTCGGGGAATACCGACGAAGCCGAGCGGATTTATAAGGTCTCTTTAAAAATTTTCACGATAATCGGCGCAGTTATCGCAGCGGTCATGTTCTTCGGGGCGGACTTGTTTGCGGCACTGATCAAAAGCCCGAACTCCGGCCTGTCCATTCGGGTGCTCGCACTTACCGCGTTCTGCTCGTTCGTGATGTCCGCACTGAGGGGATATTTCCAAGGGCACTCAATCATGATCCACACCGCGGTCTCTCAGGTAATCGAGGCGTTTGCAAAGCTCGTCCTCGGCTGCGCTCTTGCCTACGTCCTGCTCAGAACCGAGCTTGAATACGTCGGCGGCTCGGCGGGAGCTATAATGGGCGTATCCGTCGGCGCGGTTTTTGCGGTCGTGTACCTGCTTGTCAGCAAAAAACGATTCAGCAAATCCGTCTCACTCGCTGGTATGCCGGTCAGAGGGGACGGGGCCATCATTAAAGAGCTGTTCCGCATCGCGATTCCCGTCTCACTCGGCGCGTCAGTCATGAGCCTTGTCAACCTCATCGACACCACCGTGATAATGCGCGTGCTCCAGGACGGCCTCGGCTACACCTACGAGAGGGCTAACTGGCTCTACGGCGTGTTCGGCAACGCGAAAAAAATCTTCAACTTCCCCTCGGCGTTCATCGTGCCGTTCTCCGTCAGCATACTCCCCATCCTCACCGCCGCATATACCGCGAAGGACAGGGATGGAGTCGCTAAAAACATGACGAACTGCTTCAGATACGCAATGATGCTCGCGCTGCCCGCCGGAATCGGAATCACAATCCTCGCCGAGCCGATTATGAACATCATTTACTTCAACACTCCCGAGGAAGCAAACGCCGGCGCACCTCTCCTCGCGGTGTACGGACTCGCCGTGATACTTTATGCGGTCGTGGCGATAAGCAATTCGATTCTGCAGTCGTTCGGGCAGGTGAACAAGCCGCTTATCAGCCTGTGCGTCGGCGGAGTCATAAAATGCGGACTCAACGCGCTGCTCGTCGGGTTTGAGAGCGTCAACATCATGGGTGCTCCGATTGCGACCTGCGCCTGCTACGTCGTGATGATTGCGATGAACCTTGTGTTTTTGCGGAAATATCTCGCCGGCTGCGGTGCCATTATCACAAATACGCTGAAAATCCTCGCGGCGTCAGTCATCATGGGAGCGGCTGCATACTTTATCTACTCTCCGCTTTCGTCCGCGCTCGGTGTGAGAATGGGAGGACTTATCGCGATAGTTCTCGCCGCCTGCCTCTACGCCTTCCTTGTGGTTGTGTTCAGAATTTTCACCGTTAAAGAAGTAAAATCACTGCTCGGACGCGGCTGATTTATATATTGATTGAAATATTTTTGGAGGAGAAGCATGAAATTTGACATAAGGGAAACCGCGCGGGAGAAAATTATCCTGTGCGCTCACCGCGGAATCTGGGGCGGAAACATCCCCTGCAACAACCTGACAGCCTACGACATCGCAATCCGCGAAGGCGCTGACATGGTTGAAATTGACGTGACGAGGTGCGCTGACGGCGAGCTTTTCATCTTCCACCCGGGCATGGAAAGGCATCAGCTCAACCGCGATGTACACATTGAAAAAATGAATTCCGACGAGGTGAGGGAACTGCGGCTTTGCAACTACGACGGAGCCGAGACGGAAATCGGGCTTTCCACACTCGAC
>JBJFHS010000304.1:0-7864 GCA_051893885.1 Eubacteriales bacterium | reverse complement strand
TCAATATACCTATTACCAGCAATAGCACCGCTGACAGGCCTATAGTGAGTCCTATAATAAACCGCAGTCGCATTTTAGCAACCCGTTGCGTAGCTTCACGGCGCGCCTCGATCTGATCCGCCTTTTCCGACAGACTTTCAATCTGATAATTCAGCATTTCAATTCTATGCTGCAGCTCAATATTTTCAGTAATTAATGCGTCGTTTCGTTCCTTTTCGCGGATTAACTCCACCGATGTTTCTGTTTTCAGTCCGCACATTACGTCAAGGGAAGCTCCGGCGGCAGCGCATAGTGAATATACGGTATCAAACGCCGGAGATTTTGTATCGCCAACCTTAAATTTGGAAACGATGCTGTCGCTTAATTCAGCCTTTTCCGCAAGAGCCCGAGAAGACATTATCCCGTTTCGATGGGCGCAATCTGATATATATAGATAATATTTTGCCCAATCATGATTTTTTTGCATTTCTACCCTCCAGTTGCTGTAACGCAATTCTATATTACCATATTTTCCCACTTAACTAACATATTTCCACAATAAAGCAATTGTTTTCCACACCAAAATTTGATATCATGATTATGCAACATAAACAATGTAACGCACCGCCGTATTTCAATTATACCATATTTTGGTAAAAAGTCAACAATATAATTTTAACATGGGGGTTGATATGGATAGAGAAAAATACAGATCTCAGATTATTTTAATGCTTGACAGGGCAAGTGACCGTAAATTGTATATTATATATCGCTTCATCCTCAAACTTTTGTCAAACGACCGAAAAAATATGATGTAGAACTCCGCAAGAGACAATAAAAAGAAAATTTGTTCGTTTAGTATTGACAAATCAGAACAATTGATTTATAATTGGCACATACAGAAGGGGTGAAACGATGAAAAGGGAAGAATTAATTGAAAAGATGGTACATATGCTCCAGTGCGCCGATTTGAAGTTCATTTTGATAATTTACCATTTTTCGCTCGGAATTCTAAACAAATAGGGGAGTAGAGAAAAAACAGGGCTGACGGTATTGCTCCGCCGGCTCTGTTGTTTTAGTAAAAATTATCTATGATTTCAACATTGTTTTCATAAGCTAATTGTATCGCGCTGGGTGTCAGTGTTCCGGTAGTCATAATTACACCTTTCTGGCATCCGTAATGAGCTAATGCGGCCACAACTTCCTGTACTGCATCAATGCCAATGCTGCCATAGCTGTAACATTTGCACTGAACGCATATTTTTATACCGTTTGATTCGCAAATTATATCTGCGCCGAAGTCATTTGTTTTTTGGGTTATTTCAATGTTTCTGAATCCTTGATCAGCCAATTTAAAAGCGCAGTAAACCTCATATTCATAGCCGTTGTTATATTGATAATTTTTGAGAATGGGCAGTTTACAGTCATTTGATTCAGTTTTTTTCGTAAGCTCATCTATTAGTATGACATTATTTTTTTGCTGATTTTCCAGCTCGGTATTTTTTGCCCGTAACTCTATGTTTTCCTGCAATATTTCATTGTTGCATACACGCAGTTTTAAATTTTCGTCACCCAATTTGTCGCAAACTCTTTTTAAAGTGGCCAACATATTTTCATATCTCACATTCGATGATGAGATTCTGTGATTTTCATTTTGAATTTTAAGGTACTTACCGTTTAAAGCCTTACTGTTAGTAATTATAACGATTATAACGATAGCCATTATGCAAAGCAGCGAAATAATAAGCACTCCGGGAGGATAGAAAATTCCGCTTATTATTATGAGTCCGCAAAATATAAGTGCAATTTTATAATTCATCTCAGAATATATCCTTATATATTTTTGAGCAAATCTTACCACAATTTTACCATATATACATCCTGATTGCAACAAAAAAGACCGATTTTTCGGTCTTTTATTTATTTATTTCGGGATTGTCGGTTCGTCCGAGTAGATAATCTACTGAAATATCAAGACAATCAGCTATTTTAGCAAGACTGAAAGCGGAGATTCCTTTTTTATCAGACATCTGTCTGAGAGTGGCTTCGCTTAATCCGGCTTCTTCGAGAACAAATGCCATTGTTATTTTTTTTGATTTGCAAACATCCTTAATTCTTTTCCTAACAATTTGGGGGCTATACATAAGCAAAGCCTCCTTTCCTTATGAAGATAAAGCGTCAAAATTTAAACGTTTTCTATTGACAACGTCAAAATTTTGACGTATAATATATTCGCAATCCGAAAACAGATCTCTCAATCTTTGTTTCCATCTTTATCTTTATTTATCATAGTGGAGGTGATTGACAAGATTCTTTCAAGCGCTCTCCAATCTTCCGGCGTATATGAGGCAAGTGCTTCAAAGAATCTTACCCTAAAACTTTCTTCTTCATCCGCCATAACTTCACCGAGGAACCTTGCTATACGCTCTTTTTTAGACATTTCTATATATGGTTCTCCTTCGCCAGTGCGAAGCCATTTTTCATTGACATTGAATTCTTTACAAATATTGTTTATAGCGACATCACTCGGAGTTACCTTGCCCATTTCATAAGTTGCAATCGTATTTTGTTTGATGCCTATTTTTTCGCCGAATTCAGATTGAGTAAGCCCTGAATTTTTGCGAATAAGTTTTATTCTATCGTTCATTATGTCACTTCCTTTCGTGTCAATATTATACTCCCAAAATATCATTAAGTCAATATTTTTTCAAAAAAAATATCATAATACTATTGACATTATTGAGCTAATGATATATAATTATCATGCAATCAATAATAAATGATGAAGAGGTGATATTAATTGACAGATGTTAATCTTAATAGCGCAATCAAATTATTAGATTCTCAGGAAGAAGAAAAAATTTTAACCTATCTCAAGTCCGAATGGCATTATTTCAGCGCAAAGGAAAAATTAATAATGCTCGGAAAAGTAGAAGCCATAAAGGATTTAAAAGAAATTTATGAAATTAAAGAAAAAGAAAAGGAGGTGAAGCCCGATTGAACCTTTCTTCCCTCAAAAGCAAATCAACCCAACGGAGGATCGAAAAAATGACAGCAGTATACAGTGTCATATTCACAGCGGTTTTAATAGCCGCTACGGCATACCTGAAGAAAAAAATTGAAAGGGAACTCAGCGTTCTTGATGAGGACCGGCATGGAATTTGATTATGAAAGTTTAAAAACCCTGATTGACCGTCAGGCGGGATATCTGAGAGAGCGCAGTCTGACGCCGGACGAACTGATACGCCGATATCGGTATCATGTCGGGAAATATACCGAATATGTAGCCGATTGCCGGGACGGCTCGTGGATTTCGCATTATATAAACAAAAAAGCTCTTGAAAAACTTGCCGCAGAGCGGGGAATTGAGCTTAACAAGGAAAGTGGGTGGACAATATGAGCGCAGAACTGCATGAGGCTGCCTATCAGCTGATGCTCACCTTTGGAATATCAACACTTGCCGGAATGGCACTGATAGCATTCGGAGTCCGGCTCTGGGAGATGAGATGTGCCGAGCTCAGATATAAAAAAATTATGAAGGGCAGGAGGAAGGATGATTAAAAGCGTAATGGACTATTTCATTTCCTCGAAGCGATATGCCGAACAGAAGCACAGCTGCACCGAATGCGGACGGGAAATCGGAGAGAATGAGTTCTGCATGACAGACGGGGAGGAGATGTTGATTTGCTGCCGATGTGTCAATGACTGGATAGGCAGAGAACGTCACAAGGACTGCACGGAGCTGGTTGAGTTCCTTGAGGTGTTGAGCTGCGACGCCTGCGAATGCCCCGATGACACAGAAACAAGGAGTCAGACAGAGCTCGACAAACTCGACACAGAATCACTTTTCGGAATATGAAAGGAGAAACATATGCCATCATTCAGTGTCTATTTGGATGGAGACGAAACTTTTTATTTGCTCGACGGAACACCCTTGAAGTATGTCAAAGAATTTTCCGTCGAACGCGAAACGGGCAAGTCTCCAAAAATCAGAATCGAACTGGAATTCGAGACCGAGGACGTAATAATAGCAAAAAAAATTTCGAAAAATGAAAATTAAAGAATCAATAAAAGACTACCATTCAAAGCCGTGTCTTTCAAAGACGAAACTCTGGCGGATCCTCGATAAAAATCCGCAGTGGTTCAGATATTGCGAAAATCATCCGGAGATTGACGTTGATTCTCAGGCGTTGAAATTCGGTGCAGCGCTCCACAAAGCCGTTCTTGAATACGACACATTTCATGATGAATATTGCGTAATGCCTGCAGTAGACAGACGCACGAAAGCCGGCAGGGAATTATGGGCTGAATTTCTTTCCACTGTGGGCGACAGGACAGCTATTGACAGCCTTGATTATTCGGTAATTCAGGAAATACGTCAGACTATTTTCGAAAACAAATATGCCGCTTATCTCTGCTCCGGCGAAATCGAAACTTCGTATTACTGGACCGATGAGATGACAGGTCTTGAATGTCAGGCACGCCCCGACGTATTTAAAATCATCAACGGGCGCGGATTAATAGTTGACTTGAAAACATGCGCCAAAGCGGATACCGACAGTTTCAGAAGAAGCGCGATAAACTACGGCTATGACCTGCAGGCGGCTATGTTTATAACAGCCTGCGAAAAGGAATATCAAATCCCCTGCGACTTTGTTTTCCTTGCTGTCGAAAAAACACCGCCCTACATGATCAATATAATGCAGGCGGACGATCTCCTGATAAAACTCGGCAAGGACAGATTCAGAGAAGCGCTCGGTATTTACAAGGAATGTTCTGAATCCGGCAATTGGTACGGATATAACGGATTCAGCGGTATTATTAATAATCTTTCGGTGCCGGCATGGCTCGCGAAAGAAGTCGAATAAGAAAGGATTATATCATGACAAACAACGAACGCGCTGTGAGCGCTCAGGAAAACGCACAGCCGACAATAATTAATCAGCAGACAAATATACCCTCAGGCGACATTAATCAGGGTACAGTTATGGTGGAGTCCCAGAGAGCCATTGCAGAGGCTCAGGGCAAACTCATAATAGCACAGAGATTTCCGCGCGATCCTCTTAAGGCATATGCAAAAGTAATGGAAGCATGTCAGCGTCCCTCACTGGCTTCAAAAGCGTTCTACCAGTACAGCCGCGGCTCATCGTCCGTCTCGGGTCCTACAATCCGTTTTGCCGAAGAATTGGCTCGGTGCTGGGGAAATATCGACTACGGCATTAAGGAGCTGTCCCAGGACGTTGGAAAATCCGAGATGCAGGCGTACGCATGGGACCTTGAGACAAATACAATATCCGTTCAGAATTTTACCAATCCGCATATCAGGGAGGTTGGAAAACAACAAGTGACACTGACCTCGCAGCGTGATATTTACGAAGCCAATGCAAACATGGGGGCGCGCCGGCTGCGTTCGAGAATACTCGCGATTCTTCCCGCCGACCTTGTCGAAGATGCTGTCAACGAATGCAAAAAAACGCTTTCCGGTAAATCCGACGAGCCGCTTATCGACAGAGTCAGACGAATGATGGTGCAGTTCGCGAAATTCGGCGTTACTCAGGAGCAGATCGAAAAGCGGCTCGGAAGGAAAGCCGATACCATGAATACCGATGATTTTGTCGAATATATAGGAATATTTAATTCGCTGAAGGATGGCGCAAGCAAAGTGTCCGAATGGTTCGAGGCACCGCAGGAAGCCAATGAGCTGACAGCGAATATCGAGGCGGCGATAAAAAATGAAACGGATAATAGTTGACACAAGAGAAAAGCCCCGCGCTATCGAAGGAATCATCACTTATTTCGACAATGCCGGCATTGAACACATTCACAAGAAACTCGACATAGGCGATTATATGAATCCCGATAATTCGCGTTTGTCTGTTGACAGAAAGCAGAATCTCGGAGAAGTCGCAAACAATCTGACGAACGACAACAGCCGGTTCATGCGTGAGGTGCGGAGAGCTCACGAGAGCGGAATAAAACTCATAATCCTTGTAGAACACGGGACACCGATTAAACAGCTCACAGACGTTTGCAGATGGCGAAATCCGATCAGAATTAAACACAGCAACGCGATAGACGGCCGCGCTCTCATGGATAGGATGCATCGGGTAGCTGTAATGTACGGTGTAGAATGGAGATTCTGCGAAAAAAACAAAACGGGAGAAGAAATATTAAAAATACTCTGCGGGGAGGGCTGATATGGCAAACACATATATCCCGGATAGATGGCTTGACAAGCTCGAAAGTCTTCCAGCAAAGGACTATAAAATTCTCCTTTCCGCAATATTCAGGGGAGAAGACGAGCCGGAAATATCCGCTAAACATCAGCACATTGCAGATGAAATTTACACCGATGTCAATAAGAAAAATTACCATAAAAAGGTAGTAAATAAATCCCGATTAAAAATTGGCTGCGATTCTGCCGCCAGGTCACAAATAAGTCACAGTGACTCAAGCAAAAAGTCACAGTTATGTCACGGTGACGTCTCAGTGACCTCGGAAGAGAAAAAAGAGAAAGACTCTCCCCCTTCTCCCCCCTCTTCTTCTCCCCCACACCCCCTTAATAACACCCCCTATAATCCCCCTCTTGAAAGAGAAAAAAGAGAAGATTCCCCCAGTTCGCTTACGCTCACTAACCCCCAGGGGGGTGACACATCAGGCGAGAAAAGCAAAGAGTTATTGAGTATCAGGGAGATGGCAAGCCGGAGGTTTGACAATCTTTGGGAAATGTATCCCCGCAAAATGGGCAAAAAAAGAGCCTTTGAGGCTTATTTGAGAGCCGTAAAACGAGGTGTGACGGATGCAGTGATTCAGGACGGTATTGAGCGGTATACAGCATATTTGAGAGCCGAAAAAATCAGTTCGCAGTATATAAAACTCGGCTCTACATGGTTCTGTGGGCAGTGCTGGAACGATGAGTATAATGTGTCAACTCAACAGCTCACGCCGGATGAAGAGCGCGAATTCAAGGAATTATGGGGAGGATAAAATGGATAGAGCAATATCGGACATTATCACAAAAGCAGCCGAAGCCAATCCGCGAATTGACGGAGACTACGAACAGGGCGGCCTGCTGTACTGCGGAAAATGCAACACGCCGAAGGAACACATAGTCACTCTTGGCGGCAGAACAATTAAGGTGCCGGTGATGTGCAAATGCAAAGGCGCGGATTTTGATAAATGGCGTGAGGAAACGATCAGGATGAACCGCGTCGAGGCTTTGAAGAACAGCGCGTATTCTGAGCCGGAAAACCGGAATTGCACATTCGAGAACGACGACGGGCAACAGCCGGAAATCCTGATCCAATGCAAGAACTACGTTGAGCAGTTCGACGAATTCGCGGCCGATGGGAAAGGTTTGCTGCTGTACGGCGACAAAGGCACCGGCAAAACCTACGCGGCATTGCAGATTCTCAACGCGCTTATGGACCGGATGTACACCGCGTATTTTGACACCTTCGCGCAGATAGCCAACGGGCTGTTCCATCGTGAGGACAAACGCGAATACATAAACAGCTTCGCGCGGTATGACATACTCTGCATCGACGATCTGGCGGCTGAACGCGACTCTCAATGGATGCTCGAGCAGGTGTTTTCGGTGATCGACGCGCGCTGTAAGGCCGGGAAACCGCTTATCGTGACTACTAACCTTACAAGTCGGCAGATGTATGATAAGAGCAACAAGGAACGCGCGCGGATTTACAGCCGATTGTATGAGCTGTGCCAGCCGATCGAATTCGTAGGTGCGGACAAGCGGATACAGAATTTCCGGCGGGATAAGGATAAATTCACGCAGATGTTAAGAAAAGGACTTTAACGGAGGAGAAAGTAATGGAATTTTTTGACAAGGAACTGAGAGTTCGTCTCACATTCATCGAGGAGGTGC
>JBJFHS010000303.1:0-2025 GCA_051893885.1 Eubacteriales bacterium | reverse complement strand
TAAAAACCGATTGAAGTTCTTGCCAAGCTTCTTACAAGAAGCGTCCCGTCTCCCCTCGCGTCTCCTATACCACCCATTCTGTTGGAGCCAGACTGAAGTCGGGGGCAGAGCCGAAATCGCGCCACTCGTTCCACTTTACACCGTATCGGCGGGTGTCGTCGTAGAATTTTCTGCCATCATCCTCGTTCGGCTCGAGAAGGAGCTTCACAGCGGTCCATTGCAGGCGGGACTTTCTGATTCTGTCAAGCTCAGCGCCATCCTTTGCCAGAGCCTCGGCTTTGTCCCACCACGAGTCAATTTCACCCTTCCTGCCGGCGTAAACCTCGCGCGGGATTATGTCAAACGGATGCTGCCAGATGCTCATGTGGCACTTCTCGGACTCCTTCAGCGTAAAATCAATGAACTTTTTGACGTACTCCCAGCCCGCTCCGTAATATCCGCGCAGGAAATCGAGCTGAAGCGACTCAAACTCCTCCGCCGTCATGTACGGGTCCCACATCGCGCGGGCAAGCAGATACGCTCTCAGCTCGCCGAACTCACCGCTTATCGAATTGTGGTTGCCCTCGGGGTACATTCCCGCCGCGTGATTGTCCGCAAAGAATTTAAGGTTGCCAAGCAGCACATTCCAGTTCGGGAACGGCGGCACGTAGTACGAAAAGTCCGTCACGTAGTCCCAGATGTAAAGACGCTTCGATATCTTTCCCCACTCAATAATGTCACGCTTGAACGCGGCGTTGACCTCGCAGTCGGGGTCGTTCAGCTCGTGCTTGAAGCAGCATTCGATTGAGCAGAGGCGGATTATCACGTTGTCTCTCGGCTTTGTTATCAGCGGAGCCTTGCGCGTGTACTGGTACGCGAGGGTGTCGATGGATACGTCGGGATAGTCGTCCTTTATCGCGTCGGCTACACGGTTGACAAAACGGAGCAGAGTGCCGGCGTGGCTTCCCTCCTCCTCGTCGACGGCGGCGCATTTCTCGCATCTGCAGTAGTTAAAGTTGTCGTTCTGCGAGACAGAGATGATTTTGCAGTCGGGGTTTTCGTCGAGAATTTTCCGAACGTTCTTTACCACCGTTTCAAAAACCGACTCGTCTGACAGGCAGGGCTGTGACTCCGGCTTGTTTGTTTCGGCGAGAGCGGCGAGGGTGTGGACGAAGTAAACCCAGTTAAAATCCTTGAAGTTTACGTGGTTTTTGCGCTTCCACGCGTCGTCGTAGGTGCATCTCCAGTCGAGCTGGCGGTACTCGTATGCGGGGTTGTGGCTGTAAGTATAGCCCTCGGGGACGTCTACAACCGCGTTTTCATCCCGAAGCAGCTCGACGCCGGGGTTGAGGAAACGCCAGCCTACAATGCGGTGCAGAAACTCGTACACTCCGTTCAGAACCCCTGTCTCCGTGTTCGAGCGGATGAGCAGGTTTCCGAGAGCCTCTTTGATGACATATCCGTCGTTGGTTATGCCCTCGAGCTTCAGGCGTCTGCAGGTGTTCGCGGGAGCTCCGAGGCGTATTTCGTGCCGCTCTTTAACGCTGTCATATTCGATTGGCAGACGAACGCCGGTAGCCTTTTCGAGATACGAAGTCAGCTCCTCAGCCGCGAGCGTATTTTCTCCGCTGACGACGGTGAACTCCTCAATCGGTGTGCCGTTGATAGTGAGCTTCATAAATTTACCTCTCTTTCTCATTTTGATTATGCTTTTTTACATTATATCCGAGTGAGAGGCGAAATGCAATAGGTACGAAACTTATTTTTTAACATATTAACAGACTTTTTCCGATACAGCACAGTGTTTATAGTGATTATTTACAGAAAGAGGGATAAAAAAGGATGGAGTCTAATTACGAAGTAATTACAACTGCCATCCTTAAGCGGATTACGGGGCTCGGACCCGCCACCTCAACCTTGGCAAGGTTGCGCTCTACCAAATGAGCTAAATCCGCATATATTCAATTGAACGACCCGGACGAGACTCGAACTCGTGACCTCTAGCGTGACAGGCTAGCGTTCTAACCAACTGAACTACCGGGCCAT
>JBJFHS010000302.1:0-2030 GCA_051893885.1 Eubacteriales bacterium | reverse complement strand
GCGATAAACGACAACGCTGTTCTGTGTGTTATCGAAGGCGGAGAGGTGATTGAGGCGCTGGGCACATGGTGCTTTCTGACTCTCGGAGAGGCATATTCCGCACAACTCTGTGACATTATAAATATACTGTTTAATGTGAAAAAAGAGATCGGAGCTAAAGAGGATGAGGTCAGAGTGGAAGCTGTCGGGCTTTGTTATTCGCTTTATACCTACGGCGACGATGGAAATTTTTGTCTTATTCCGTGCTGGAAGGTGATTACGGACAACGCCGGTGAATTTATATATAATGCCATAAATAGTACAATTTATACTAAAAACTAAAGTGTAAAATGATGGCGTTGTGTGCAGAAATGTCATGAAGTATTAATTTTATGAAAATCCTCGAAAATACTCTTTCATTATTGTGCATAAACTGTTATAATATAGTAGGTGATGTTGAATTCGCCTCTTGTTTACCTTTGCTGTAAAATGAAAGGCTCGGTAGTTTTAATGGAAAAAATTATAGTAAACGGGGGAAACCCACTGTTTGGACAGGTGGAAATTTCCGGTTCCAAAAACGCGGCTCTCCCAATTATTTATGCATGTGTACTGGTGCGCGGAAAATGCGTGCTTGAAAATATACCCGCGATATCCGACATAACATATTCATTTGAGATTCTCCGTGAAATCGGCGCAAACATAAAAATGCTCGACCGCACAACCTACGAAATTGACTGTACAGACGTAGAACCGTGCAAATCAAAGTATGAGCTGGTGCATAAGATACGCGGCTCGTATTACCTCCTCGGAGCGGAATTCGGCAGATTCGGACGTGCGCGTGTGGGCTATCCCGGCGGCTGCGATTTCGGGGTCAGACCCATCGACCAGCATATCAAGGGATTTGAGGCTCTCGGCGGAAAAGTTACGACTGAGGGCGGATATATCGAAATCGAGTCGGAGGAGGGTGCTGTCGGCACAAATATTTTCTTTGACGTCTCCACGGTCGGCGCAACACTCAATATCATGATTGCCGCCGCTACCGCTAAGGGAACCACGATCATCGACAACGCGGCGCGCGAACCTCACATTGTAGACTGCGCGAACTTCCTCAACACCTGCGGCGCAAATATCAGCGGAGCGGGCTCGGACGTCATCAAAATCAAAGGTGTAGAGGAGCTTCACGGCTGCACATACGCAATAATCCCCGATATGATTGAGGCGGGCTCGTTCATGGTGGCGGCTGCTGCGACCGGCGGCTCGGTCAGGGTCAGCAACGTTATACCGAAGCACCTCGAGTCAATTTCCGCAAAGCTCGAGGAAATCGGAGCCACGGTCGAGGAATTTGACGACGCGGTTCACGTGACAGCCGGTGCGAAGCTGAGAAAAACAAGCGTCAAAACCCTCCCGTACCCCGGCTTCCCGACGGATATGCACCCCCAGATGTCTGCGCTGTTATGTCTCGCGGACGGAACGAGCTATATCAACGAGAGCATTTTTGAAAACCGCTTCAGATATGTCGAGGAGCTCAAACGGATGGGCGCAAAAATCAAGGTCGACGGAAGAATTGTGGTTATCGAAGGCGGAACACCGTTTAAACCGGCTCCCGTAATTGCCACAGACCTGAGAGGCGGAGTCGCCGTTATGATTGCCGCGCTGACCTGCCCGGGAAAAACCGAAATTTCCGAAATAAAATATATCGAGCGCGGGTATGATAACATATGCGAGAAGCTCCGTTTGCTCGGCGCCGACATTGAAAAAGTAGTCATTCCCGACCCATCAGAGATCAAAAAAGCAAATTAAATTTTAAAATACAGGAGAAAAAATAAAATGGAAGTTACAGGCGAAACAATTATCGGCGAAGTAGTTGATTTTGACGAGGATACAGCTGAGATTTTCCTTGAATGCGGAATGCACTGCATCGACTGCCCCGTATCAAGAATGGAGTCCATCGAAGAGGCGTGTGAGGTTCACGGCGTTGACCCCGACGAGCTCATCGAAAAGCTCAACAAATATTTTGAATCAAAGAAAAAGTAATAAAATCGTAACAAAGG
>JBJFHS010000301.1:0-7961 GCA_051893885.1 Eubacteriales bacterium | reverse complement strand
CGGACGTTCGATAGTTGCGGCTGCCGGCTCTACACTTTACACCTGCGGCACCGTAAAGACCGTGACCGGCTTCAGAAGCTATGTTTCCGTCGACGGAGGTATGCCCGATAACCCGCGCTACACCCTCTATCAGTCGCAGTACACAATCCTCAACGCCTCCCACGCCGACAGAGAAGCCGATTTTGAGTGCACTGTCGCCGGAAGATGCT
Organism: Eubacteriales bacterium; assembly: GCA_051893885.1. Taxonomy (GTDB): domain Bacteria; phylum Bacillota; class Clostridia; order Oscillospirales; family CAG-272; genus UMGS1696. The sequence goes on along the minus strand of JBJFHS010000301.1, from coordinate 7,752 downwards.
GCGAAAGCGGTGACCTCCTCGCCGAAGGAATCTCAATCGCAAAACCCGTGCGCGGTGACATAATCGCGGTGCTTGTGACAGGCGCGTACAACTACTCGATGGCGTCAAACTACAACAGAGTCCCCCGCCCTCCGATTATAGAAGTCAGCGGCGGTGTGGACAAGGTTGCCGTGAGACGCGAGACCTACGAGGATCTGATTTCGCTCGATTTATAATAAGCGGCACTTATTCAAGCTGCGTATTTAAAATAAAAAAGGAGTGTCAAATTGCGTTTTTTCAGTACGGATACGCTTGTCGAATTGCTGTTTGTAATCCCGTGCGTGCTTATCGCTCTGACCTTTCACGAAGTGGCGCACGGCTATATGGCATACAGGCTCGGCGACCCGACAGCGCGTAATCTCGGGCGGCTGACGCTGAATCCGCTGAAGCACCTCGACCCGATCGGAACGATATGCATGATTTTCTTCCACTTCGGCTGGGCAAAACCCGTTCCTATAAATACGAGGTATTTTAAAAATCCGCGCCGTGATATGGCGTTGACTGCGGCTGCCGGCCCGATAATGAATTTTATTTTGGCTTTCGCCGGCATACTTATACGTCAGATACTTTTGCTTTTGTTCGATTTTTTCCCCGCCCACTCTCAGTTTGCGTATTACATCCAGTACGCCGCGGTGATGCTGTTCACGTATTTCCACATTCTCAATCTCTCGCTCGGAATTTTTAACCTGATTCCCGTGCCCCCGCTCGACGGCTCGAGAATTTTCTACGTTTTTCTCCCGCCCAAGCTCTATTTCGGCATAATGAAGTACGAGAGATACATCCAGCTCGCAATTCTACTTCTGCTCTGGACGGGACTTCTCTCCAGACCTCTCTCGGCTGCCGTGTCGTTCATATCAAACGGTATGCAGTGGATGGTTTCGTGGATAGGGTAAAATGGACAACGCGATAAACTACAAATTTGAACTTTTCGAGGGCCCGCTCGAGCTTCTTCTTTCGCTTGTAGAAAAGCACAGGATGAAGATAGATGACATTCCGATCGACCTCCTCTGCGAGCAGTATATGCAGTACATCAGGATGGCGGAGCAGTACAATATCGAGCTGGCGTGCGAATTCACTTATATGGCGAGCGAGCTGATGCTGATAAAAAGCCGCCTTCTCCTCCCTCGCGACCCGGAAAAAAGCGAAGACCCACGAAAGCCGCTCGTCGATGCGATGAAGGAATATCAGAGAACCAAGCTCGCAGCGTCGGAGCTGTCGGATTTGTACGGCGAATACGGCGGTCGGATGACAAAGGAGCAGGACGACATCTCCCCAGACCGCTCATATGTAGCCGCACATTCCGTTGAGCTTCTCCGTGCCGCGTTTCTGCGGGTACTGAACGAGACGAGAATTACGGAAAAAACCGTAAAAGAAAAGTTCTCGGGTATAGTAAACGCGCCGCGAATTCCGGTTGAATCACTCATGACTTCGCTGATAAACACTCTGAAAAGCGCTCCGGTTTACCTCGACGAGTATTTTGTCTCCTCAGTTGACCGCCCCGAAATGATAGGAAAATTCATCGGGATACTCGAGCTTATCAAAAGCAAAATAGTGCTCGTCGAGGAATCGGAAACGGACGAAACCGGCGTCACCGACATCGCCTCTCACATAATAATAAAACTGATCGGAAGTGACGAGGATATCAAAACAGCATCCCTCGACACATATCAATAATTCTGTATTAAAAATGGACAACGACAACATTAATTATATATCGGACGGCGGGGATTTCAGCATAGACGGGGAAATGTTCGCCGTAATCGAAGCCTGCCTGTTTGCCGCGGGTCATCCGCTGACGTATTCACGCCTTGCCGAGGTTCTCGGAATATCGGAGGGCAGGTGTGCCGATGTGGTTGAAAAAATGGCGGCAGTTTACAACAATGACTCTGTGCCGCGCGGAATTATTCTGGTTCGCTTTCCCGACTCATGTCAGCTCTGCACAAAGGAAAAGTATTCCGCTCAGATCAAGACTGCGCTCGGGATAAAACGCGGAGGAAACCTGTCGCAGTCGCTTCTCGAGGTGCTCGCCGTCATCGCGTACAACCAGCCGACAACGAGGGCGTTTGTTGACACGGTGCGCGGTGTGGACTCAAGCTATGCCGTGAATATGCTTCAGGAGAAAAACATGATTGAAGCCTGCGGTAAGCTCGACACGCCCGGAAAACCGACTCTTTTCAGAACAACCAACGATTTTCTGCGCGTTTTCGGCCTCACTTCCATAGATGCGCTTCCCACGGTAACGGTAAAAACCGACAGCGGTGAGGAAATCGAGTATTCCCCAGAGGATGCCGGCGCAATTGCCGATTCACAGGACAACTGAAATTTACAAATAAATTCAACGGAGGGAGAAAATGGTAGTTTTGTGGGTTATACTGATTATAGCTCTGCTGATTGCGCTGCTGCTCTCCCTCAGGGTGAAGCTGTATATCAAAGTAGAAGACAAGGCTTATATCAGGGCAGGAGTCGGGCCGGTTGTGCTCACTCTGACTCCGAAAAAGCATAAAAAGGTAAAAATTTCCGATTTCACCTACGAAAAGCATCAGAAGCGGCTTGAAAAAATAAAGCGGAAAAGCGAAAAAAAGGCTCGGAAAGCTGCAAAAAAGCGAAAATCCGATGAGCTGAAGCAGAAAGCCGAGTCCGCCGCGTCAAACGAAAACACAACTCCCGAAAATAAGCTCGGCGAAATTATCGATCTGTTAAAATTTATCTGCGGCGAGTTTCCGCGTCTGGCTTCAAGGCTTCACATCAGAATAAATCGGCTTTACATCGTTGTCGGAGGCGGCGACGCGGCTGAAACTGCGGTAAAATACGGAAAAATCCAAGCCGCAGTATCACTTCTCATAGAGCTGCTCGACAACAAAACCCTGCTCTCCCCGATAAAAGAGGGCGACGCCGCAGTTTTCGCCGATTTTCTCCAACCGAAAACAAAGTGCGAGATAGACATTTCACTGGGGATAAGCCTTTATGCAGTTCTCAAGACCGGAATCAGCGCACTCATATGGCTTATAAAATCGAAAATCAAAAAGTCAAGGCTGTAATTTTTACGGCAGAAGCGAAAAAATCAACATATAATTAATTCAGTCAGATATATCATTCAGATATAAAACGGAGGTTTTTATGGCAGAAAACACCAACAAGCTCGGCGATATTACAAAAACTTCGCTTGACGCCATTCGTTCAATGCTCGACGCGAACACTATAATCGGCGATCCCATCGAGACATCTTCCGGAACGTGTATAATTCCGATTTCAAAAATTTCCGTAGGATATGCGTCCGGCGGCGTTGATTACGCGAAAAAAGACGCACCCGCAAACAATCACAACAACAATTTCGGCGGAGGCGGCGGAACCGGAATCACAGTTACACCTGTAGCTTTTCTCGTTGTATCCGCGGACGGAAATGTAAATATTCTCAACGTCAACGCTCCCGTTTCTGCTCCCTCAAACGTATCCGACCCCGTTTCATCCGTCGTAGGCTTCCTTGAACGCTCGCCTGAGCTTATCGAGAGACTTAAAGCCGTCCTCGGAAAGAAAAACGAAGAAAACAACATCTGATTTCAACATAGTACCGCTCATTTCCTGTTATCATTCCGCGTTTTTCGGGTATAATTTCAAGTGAACATAATAATACACGGAGAAACGCCAATGATAACAGAATTAAAGAAAACCGCCGCTCTTTTGTCGGGCCTGTGCATGATTTTTTTCTGCGCCGCTGAGACAAGAGCAGTCGACGTTTCCGCACAGGCTTCGGTTCTGATTGAAGCGGAGAGCGGGGATATAATTTACGAAAAAAACGCGCACGAGAGACTTCCGATGGCGAGCACCACAAAAATAATGACAGCGATAGTCGCGCTTGAAAACGGTGACCTCACCAAGGAGATAAGCGTCTCTCCGAATGCCTGCGGTGTCGAGGGCTCGAGCATATACCTCTCTGAAAACGAGCGGCTTACACTTGAGGAGCTTCTGTACGCCCTGCTATTGGAAAGTGCGAACGATGCTGCCGCCGCGATAGCTTACGAAATCGCCGGAGGAATTGAGGAATTCGCCTGCCTGATGAACAACACCGCCGAAAAGCTCGGGCTCGAGGACACGCATTTCACAAATCCGCACGGACTTGACAACGAAAACCACTACACAACGGCCGCAGACCTCGCAAAGCTGACAGCATACGCACTGAAAAACGAAAAATTCCGAGAAATCGTCTCCACTTACAAGCACCAGATACCGTTGCGCGGCGATGAGGGAATCCGCGTTCTTCTGAACCACAACAAGCTGCTGAAGCTCTCCGACGACGCAATCGGGGTGAAAACCGGATTCACTAAAAAAAGCGGGCGATGTCTTGTCTCTGCGGCGGAGAGAGACGGTGTGTGCGTTATCGCGGTGACACTGAACGCGCCGGACGACTGGAACGACCATCTCGCGCTGTACGAGCTCGGTTTTTCGATGTACAAAAGCGTACTCCTCGCCGAAAAAGGTCAGTTCAGCGTTCAGATTCCGTGCGTAGGTGCGGAAAACGGCTGCATTACGGCTGAAAACCGCAACGAGCTCAGGCTTTGCCTCAAAAACGACGATGAAATCACGCACACAATCGAAGCCGAGAGAATGCTGTTTGCACCGGTATCGGAGGGAGACGAAGTGGGCCGTGTGGTTTTCCGCCTTTGCGGCAAGGTGATAGGTGAAGTCGCGCTGTATTCCGCTCAGACAGTGGAGGAAATTCCGGACGAACGCTCAATAGGCGACAGAATACTTGATTTTATAAAATAACGTGCCGTCGGGAAAGCAATTATATATTTGAACAAAAACGGTAATTTATGGAAAAAATAAGACTGCAGAAATATATCAGCGAATGCGGAATCATGTCGAGACGTGCGGCTGAGGAAGAGATCCGCAGCGGAAACGTCACGATAAACGGCGAAAAAGCAAACCTCGGCGACAAAGTCGATCCCGAAAACGACGAGGTATATATCGGAAAACGGAAAATAAGCGGTGAGGGTGAAAATCGCCGCTTTACATATATTATGCTGAACAAGCCCGCGGGTTATGTCACCACATTGTCGGATGAAAAGGGGAGAAAAACCATCGCGGAGCTGATTTCGGACGTCGGAGTGCGGCTCTACCCAATCGGCAGGCTTGATTTGTACTCCGAGGGACTTCTTCTGTGCACAAACGACGGCGAGCTGACGAACAAAATCACGCATCCGTCGCACAGAATCCCAAAATGCTACATGGCAACCATCACTTCACGCCTGAGCGCAGAGGACGTAGCTGAACTGAGCGTGCCGTTTGAGCTCGACGGATATATGCTCCAGCCCCTCGCCACCGAGCTCATCGGATATACGAAGTCCGGCGAAGCTGAATCCACTATTGTAAAATTCACGCTTTACGAGGGAAGAAACCGCGAAATCAGAAAAATCTGTGCGCACCACGGTCTGAAGCTCTCGAAGCTCAAACGGATATCCGTGGGAGAATTGACGCTTGTCGGACTCAGGAGCGGAAAGTGGCGCCATCTGAGCGAGGACGAAGTAAATTATTTAAAAAATCTCTGAGGTGAAAATATATGTTTGAAGTACAGCCGGTTCGCTCAAAGGAGCTCCAGTCACAGCTTGCCGCCCTCCTCTCGTGCGAATATTACAGCGATACATACGCCTTTTTCGCCGGTGAGCTCGACGAGGACTGCACCACAATAACCTCGCTCATCGCACTGTGCCAGTTCACGTACGCGCCGGACAAAGCCGAAATCAAGTCCCTGTCCTTCGCACCGGGCTGCGAGCGTGACGAGGCGGTGATTATTCTCGTCCGGACAGTGATGAACTTTATCTACCGCGCGGAAATTCCGATCATCTCAATCGACAGCGGCGCGGCTGACGAGGAATTCATCAAAGCTCTCGGATTCAGGGACAACGGCGGCGAGTGGCAGATCGATTTGAAGAAATTCTACCGCTCACCGTGCCACTACAACGACAATGAAAAAGCGTAAAATATTGATCGCGTCGGACTCGTTCAAGGAGGCCTGCACTTCCCTTGAGGCTGGTGAGGCAATCAAAAACGGTCTGCTCAGGCGAAAAGTACCGGCAGAAATCGCGGTTTTTTCGGTCGGAGACGGAGGAGAAGGTACAGCTGACGCGCTCATCACCGCCCTCGGATACAAAAGGATAACCGCCGCAGTTCACGACACGCACGGTGACACAATCGAAGCCGAATTCGGGCTGTCACACGACGGAACTTCAGCGGTTTTTGACATGGCGTCGTGCTCTGGCATAAAATTCGCGCGCAGGCATGGGCTCGACATTTGTAATTCATCAACCGAAGGCGTCGGAGAGCTGCTGCGGTATCTCGTCGGAATCGGAGTGCGCGAAATCACGGTGGGACTGGGCGGCAGCGGAACATCGGACGGCGGAATCGGTGCGCTCGGAGCTTTGGGCGCGCGTTTTTTCCGTGAAAACGGGAAGGAAATCACCTCAAGGCTCTGCACTTCATCTCTCGGCGAGGTAAAATCGTGCTGCCTCGAACACGCAAAAGCACTTTTAGACGGAGTGAAGCTGACGCTGATCTACGACTCAGCCGTACCTCTGCTCGGACCGCGCGGCGCTGTTATGCTGTATTCACGTCAAAAAGGCGCGGGGGAGGATATGCTGCCGAAGCTCGAAGCCGATATGGAAAATTTTGCCGTCTCATGCGGATATGACAGCGTAAAACTCGACGGTGCGGGTGCTGCGGGCGGACTCGGATTCGGGCTATCGCTTGTCGGAGGAGAACTGCAAAAAGGCGCGGAATACGTGCTCGGCAGGGTCGGATTCACTGACGCGCTCGGCGAATCAGATGTGATAATCACAGGCGAAGGAAAAACCGACGCGCAGACCGCCACTGGAAAGCTGCCCCTCGCGATAGCCAACGCCGCAAAGAAAGCAAATAGCCGGGCTGCCGTGATATGCCTGTGCGGTGTGAACGACGCAGTCGACGAGCTGTATGACGGGGGAATCACGGCGGTTTTTCAGATAAGCGACCGGCCGATGAGCGCAGAAGATTCAATTTCGCATACTCTCACGCTGCTCGAAAAAACCGCGTTCAACCTCGGCGGACTGATTGAGCTGATGTAAAAAGTCACGGTCTGACATTTAAAATTAAAGAGGGCACTATGGAAATAACAATTGAAGAAAAACGGCTGACAGCGGAAGAATACACCGATTTTTTGAAAAGAAGCAACCTCGGCTCTCAATATCCCAAAGAAAGATTTGCTGAGAGAATCAAACGGCTCGTAAAAAATGTTTCAATAAGCCTTGTGGCAGTGAACGAAAGTCAGGAAATAATCGGTGTGCTGTTCGGCCTGACCGACTACGCTTATTGGCTGTATGTCACGGATCTGGGAGTAGATCGCGACTATGAAGGTCGGGGAATCGGACGCCGGTTGATGAAAAAAGCCCATGAACTCGCAGGCGGTGAAAGGGATATTGCCGTTTATCTCGTTGCAAATGATGCTGCGATACCTTTCTATGAAAAAATCGGAATGGAAAAAGCCGACGATGTCATGCAGTACAATCATGTCGACTGGACATTCTTTACGGTTGAATAAAAAAACAATGTGCTGCACAAATGAAATGCAGAAAAACTTTAAGAATATCAAAAAGCCTCCGTACGATTTAATATACGGGGGCTTAACTGTTTTATGACGTCAGCGCCAATAAAACTGAATTTTTAGTTACCGTGAGTTAATTT
>JBJFHS010000300.1:0-32866 GCA_051893885.1 Eubacteriales bacterium | reverse complement strand
CGGATTTCCGACAATCGCATCGAACTTCATTTCTTTCACCTCTTTTCCCCAATAGCTTCCTTTGAGGATTTTCTTTTTGAACTGCTCCGGCTTGTTTTTCAGCATATTGACAAGGTCGTCAAATTTGTGGACGTTGACAACATTATCGTGATAACCTGCCAGTGTGCGCGTGGTAATACGTTTTGCCATCGGGGTTTTGCAGATGACATAGATATTTTCTCTGAGAACTTCTTCCCACATTGCCTGCAATTCTTCCGGCTCCCAGTCGTCATCTGTGGTATCCTCCAGCTTCTGACGATATACGCTGTAGGCAACATAGAGCGGATACAATCCCGTTTTGGAGTTGATTTCAAGAATACGCGTGTCTTCCCGGAACACATCTGCCGTCACTTTTCCGCGATCCACAAAACGAGGCTCGTCCAGACGGTGTTTTTCTTCATGTGTGTCATCCTCAAACTGTTCATTATAGAAGCACCAGCCGCCCAATGTATCGCTCATGTGCATATTGACCACACGCCACGGTGTCAGCACGGTTTCCTTATCGGGATTCCTGAAATGGCGGAAAATCTCTGCAATCAGCTTCACGCGATTTGTTGTTGTTTCTTTATCTGCCGCTGCCGCAAGTTTACGGATTCGCTTACCCGCCGCAATAAACACATCGCGGTCATAGTATTTGGTAAAGTCGGCAAACAGCTTTTTGCTCACGCCTTTAGGCATAAATTCATCCCATGAGGTGTCGTCTACCAGCTCTACAACCCGGTCAATATCAATATCCTCGTCAATCGGAACATCGGCGCCGTATATCAAAAGCGGCATACGGATAGAAATTCCGCGAAGAATATCAATTGCTTTTTTACGGGCTTCTTTCGCCTGCTTCTTTTTCTGTCTTTCGGCAATTTCCTCGGGTGTCAGCGGTGCCGGGGTATTGACGGGTTCTTCATCACCATCGTCAAGCTGCGCAATTTGTACATCAGTCAGTCCCTGACCATTAATAACTACGCTGTCCTTTTTTTTCTGCGCCTTGGACGCACCTATAATATCCTTGAGTTCGTTGAATTTTGAAGCATCAATTTCGTCCAGCTTAAGAAGCTCGTCATTATAGATAGATTCGTCTTCGAAACCGCTGTTTACAGCCCTTTCGGCGTAAATCTGCTTGACTTGTTCCATCATGGAATTGACACTGTACTTTGTCATTCTGGAACCGGCAATGGCGATTACGGGACAGTAGTTCAAAAATTCGGTCATCGCGTCACGTCTCTTCTTTTCGCTCTTGCCGGGCTTGCGCGAGAGGTGTACGGTTTCTGTCAGCACTTTCAAAGTTCGGTCCGGAGCAAAATCGAAAACGTAACAGTCAGTTTTTTGCATACCATCAATGCATCCTGACGACTGCACGCGGAATATGGTCTGCATATATTGTGATGCGGCGGTGGAATAAGAACCTGAGAGCATCAGCACCGCTGTCCACTCCGGCACTGTCACACCCGTTGTAAGCTTGCCACAGGAAAGTGTGATAGAATATTTGTTATTGCGAATCGTGGAGCGGACAAGCTCAAGCGCGTCTTTGGCGTGATCTTCTTCATAAGTGTCGCCCTCTCCGGCAACGTTAGCAATGCCGAAATGCATAAACACCGGATGATGGCGAAGCATTTCACTCAGTGCCCGTGCCTCCTTAACACCGGGAACCATCCAGAGTGTGTGGCGGAACATATTTCGGTAAACTTCGGTGGAGAACGGATATATACTGTCCCGGTCCTCTTTTATCAACAGATCAAGGAAAGAACGGACATCTGCCTCATGCACAAAACTGCCCTCAACGGCACCTTGCGGAATTTCACGCTTTCTGTGCGGTCCCTTCGACCATACGCGGAAGAATTCACGAAAGTTGAACGCCTTTGTATCATATTCATCCGATATATATTTTTTCAGCTTCTCCCCGAGATTATAAGTATATATGTGCATCTTTGGCAGATCGGCGTAAGGGTTGTGGTCTCCGTGATGATCTTCGTCCCACTTATCCTTTTTCTTCTGCTCCATGACATAGTCCCATGTAAAAACATTGTCATCGCCGAATTTATCGAGCAGATTGAAGGGCGTCCCGGAAAGAGCCAGTACTTTAGTCCGTGCTTTGCGAAGCTGTCTGATGACGTTGTCTCCGAGTTCAGTCTGTGTGCCTTCATGAGCTTCGTCAACGATGATCAGATCCCAATTCAGGTCAAAGACGGCATTATTTTTATTGAATTTTCCACCGACACGTTCTGAACCGCGTAAATCCTGAATGGATGCAAAGTAGAGAAAATAACTGCCGTCTTTGTCGAGACGTCTGATTTTCAGATCGTTTTCAAGATCGATCTTTTCATCGAAGGTATAAGCAGAATCGTTGGTTTTCAGTTCAAAGGAATATTCGTGTTCAGAGGAACCTTTATAAAAAATTTTATTGAAATCCGTATTCCAGCCGTCACTGACAACCGGGCGATGCGTAACAATAATCACACGACGATACTGTGAGCGGCGCACAACTTCAAGTGCTGTCAGCGTCTTGCCAAAACGCATTTTTGCATACCAAAGCATTTCATCGTTTTTCTTGAAGGCATTGATGGTTTGTTTTATTGCCTTTTCCTGTTCTTCGCGAAAGTCTATCCTGGCGGTTGTTTTTTCAGAACCCGTTTTTTCGGCGGCAGAAAGCGTAGATTTGCCCGTCTTTACAGCTTTTATGGCGTTGACCGCTGCACTCAGTGTTGTCTCAAACCATTCTTCTCCTGTTGCACCGTTTGGCTGAACCTTATGAACGCCGGAGTTCATCAAGACTTTATGTACATCCTTGTCCTTGAAAGTAAAGGTGTAACCGTCCTTTTGCAGAACAGCAAGCTCGGTGTGTTCCAGTTTGAAGTTCACACTGGCAGTTGCGGTATAGCCTTTGATGCGGGCAATGGCGGCTTGATTGAGTTCTCGGCAATTCGGAGTCAGGTTTTCAGGCTTTGTATTTGTTGTCAGCGTTGCCTCACCAATTTTCAGAAATCCTTTATGGGTATCGTATGGCATACTGAAAACATATATGAGTTTGTATTTATAGGTACAGTCAAACTTTTCCATGTTTTTCGTCCCTCTCAAACAAGTCAATAAATCTTACGGAATGTTCGCAGCTCCAGTCCATAATCCGGCAATATATCCCGGTATGAAGTGCATTATTGTTTTTTAAGCAACCCTGACAGGGTTCAGTTTTATTTTCATCTTCAAAAATGGACAGCTGACAGCTTTCTGACTCCTTGCATGAATTCGGTATGACATATTTCAAACCGTCCATCTGCCAAAGGTTCCACGAAAGAATCTTTGCGATTATCATCAGATATTCCTTTACAGGCGTGATGTTGAATCGATCCGTATAATAGTCAATAAATGAAAACAATAAATTTTCACGGGCAATCAACAGACTGTCGCCCTGCCACTCAAAACCGTATACCGACTTAAAGGCTTTTATTACCCATTTCATCCAGTCCTGCTCGTTGACAACATTTTCGTTGATAACACGGATTTTACGATCCAAAATACCGATTCGATCCTGAACTTCGATCCATTTTCCCGTCACAGTATCATAGCGGCTTGCAAGATAGGGAGCCTCACCACAGGAGATTTCCATACGGTTGGCTTTTACATAGTCCTTCCATATCTTACCTTCTGAAAATGTAATTTTATCTTTTGTGGTAATCCATGTTTGCCCGTTTTCTGTATTAAAAACATTTTCTCTGCCAAACCATGCGTTGTCGACAAGATTGTTCTGATTGTTGCACACCCATGAAGGAGTAAAAACTTCTGCCTTGTCGCGGACACGGATTGCCTGTTCCTTTTTGGATTTTGCAGTTCTTGGCTTGATTACACTGCCGTTGCGATGTGTAATACTATCTATCGTGATTTGATCACTGCATTGGTATCCAAATCCACGCTCAGCGTAATTATCTGTTGCCCAAATAATGTTTTTTCCGGAACTCTTATCCTGAAGAAGAACTGAAAGCAATTTTGAGTCAAGCTGGCAGATATAATTTTCTTTTATATCGATAGTTTTTTCCATATGTTTTCCCTGTGTACATGATTATACAGTTGCAAGCAAAAAGAAATCTTATGCACTTAATGTTTATGAGTATATTATAAGCATACAGGCTAATAAAATCAAGGATAGTGTAAATATTTACGGATTGAAATACTGAATTCAAGATTTGAACACAAAGCAGATTGCAATATCAGTATAGCCAAAATCAGGCTGAAAGGGAATTAGCGAGGTTTAATTTTTATTTGATTTGTGCAATTTACTCAAATTACTCTCATAAAACCGACGAAAAATTTTACGCGGATTAGGGGGTAAAATGTGGGTAAAACCGCATCAGTTGACCCTATCGGCACATGTATTTTGGCACACTTTAACTAAAAAACAGCAAAAAAACACCCTCGGACGTTCATCCAAGGGCTATTTTCGATTGCGGGGAAGGGATTTGAACCACATGACCTCCGGGTTATGAGCCCGACGAGCTACCAGACTGCTCTACCCCGCGATATATAATTCATCAAAAGGAATGCCGGAGACCGGGCTTGAACCGGTACGTAACTCTCGTTACACGGGATTTTAAGTCCCGGGCGTCTGCCAATTCCGCCACTCCGGCACGTTCTCCCACGTTAGTACGAGAGGTTTTCCCTTGATGCTCTACCATTATATCACTTTATCACGGGTTTGTCAAGTGTTTTTTTGATTTTTCTCAAATTTTATTTCATTTTATTTCGCGGTTTTTTTGGGCACAATCCCCCACATCGGACAAAATCACTGCCTGTTCCATACAAGGGTGTCGTTTTCCTCGATCAGCGGGACGAACACAGGCTTTTCCGGACGTCCGGCATCAGCATTGTTCGGGGAGTGGATCGAGAGGTACAGACATCCGTCGGTGTGGGTGAAAATCATTCCGTGGCCGCCGTCGTATTTGCCGGAGAGATTTTTGGAGTAGAGAAGGGCGTCTTCCTGAACCCACGGGCCCTCAATGCTGCCGGATTCACTGCGCGCGATTCCAACGCAATATCCCGCATTGTCCCAGTTGGACCATATCATTATCAGGCTTCCCGCCTCTGTTCTGTACATCCAGCATCCGTCCGTCACACCGCCCTTTGACCATGACGGGTCGTCGGCGCGGAACAGCTCGATCGGCTCGGATATGAAGTGCGTCAGGTCGTCGGAGAGCTTCGCAGCCGCCATACGTCCCACGCCGTCGTCAGTTGAAGTCCACTCGTGAACGAAAACCATCCACGGCTGACCGCCCTCGTCGACATAGAACGTGCCGTCGATCGAATCCCAGTCCTGCGGGGTGACATAGCTGTCGGAAATCGGTCTGAACGGTCCCATCGGGCTGTCGGACTTCAGAATGACGCATCCGCGGTGATTGGTTTTGTTCGACAGATATGTAGTAAACATATAGAACGAGCCGTTGTATCTGTGAACCTCGGGAGCCCAGTGACATCCGCCCTCGCTCTCGTGTCCCGCAGGCATCTCAACCACGCTGTACGGCCCCTCCCATCCGCTCTCAAGCGAGCCCGTGGAGTTCCGATAGCATTTCCAGCCGGTTCCGTAAACATAATACACCCCGCCGTCATAAATCACACACGGGTCGCGAAGGCACTCGATGTCCGATTCAATAATGTTCGGGCGGCATTCTTCACGGATGTCGAGACCTGACGGGATTTTTCCTTCTCCGTCTTTTACATAGTCGTTTATAAAGCGTTCAACAGCACACATACGCGCATATTCTCCTTTGTATGCAATAATTATACTTGTTTTTTCGTCGGTAACAACCGTCTTTATGGCATATTCAAACTCACCCAGCGATTCAAGTATCTCCGCCGACTCGCCTCTGCGCATGGAATTCACGATTATCTCGCACTCCGCCTCGTTTTTCGGGTCAAAATCGTCGAGCGGCTTTATTACGACGCCAAGCTCGTCCTTCACTGCGGCGCGGATTGAGAGAATGTCGTCCCTTTCAGCCTCAGGCACATCGACGTTGTACACAAGACGGAACGGACTCTCCTCACTCTGTGACGCGAAAACGATTTCCTTTTCCTCCGCCTCACTGCTTGCAGTACTGTTTTCAGTGAGGTCAGCCGATTCTCCCTCTGTGCCGGCACCGCTTTGACCGCACGAAACAAGCGTCAGAAACAAAATCAGCAAAGCCGCGCACAGCTTAAATTTCTTCATATTAATATACCCCGCTCAAATAATATCCGGCGACAATTGAATCATTCATTGTAAATTATCACATATTCTTTGGCTTTTGTCAATGGTTTTTGTGCAGAAATTTCGGGCGCGGTGCGTTTATTTTTTCCGCCGGTCAGGAGTGAGAGAAAAATATATCAAAAAAAGCAAACACATATGGCATTTCAGTGAAATATATGGTATAATCGTCATGTAAAGCTAAAAAATCTCACATAAAGGAGAAGTGTATAATGCCATTTGATATCCCCGATTATCACAAGTCAACCTCGACTCTGCACGTCGGATGCGAAGAACCCCGCGCTTACTTCGTTCCGTACCCCTGCGAGTGCTCCTCGAAAAAGGCGGAGAGAGGCGAGAGTGCGTTCTTCAAGTCCCTCTGCGGCGAGTGGAAATTCAAATTCTTCAAGTCACTCAACGACGTGAAGTACATCTCCGGCGAGGGCTTTGACGCCTACGAATTCGACAAGCTCACCGTACCCATGAGCTGGCAGATGGCTCTCGGACGCGGCTACGATGTACCTAACTATACAAACGTAAACTATCCCATTCCGTTCGACCCGCCGTTTGTACCAGACGACAACCCCTGCGGAATCTACACGCGCACATTTACCGTTCCGGCAGCTATGGCTGGAAAGCGCGTTTACATCAATTTCGAGGGCGTCGACTCCGCGTTCTACCTCTGGATCAACGACACCTTCGCCGCGTACAGCCAGGTGAGCCACCTCACAAGCGAAATCGACATCACCTCTCTCGTTCACGAGGGAAAGAACACCATAAAGCTCCTCGTGCTCAAGTGGTCTGACGGAACATACCTCGAGGACCAGGATATGTGGCGTATGTCGGGCATCTTCCGCGAGGTTTACCTCCTGTTCCGCGACGAAACACACATCCGCGACATTTTCGTCCACTGCGACCTCGACGACAGCTTCACCGACGCTGACTTCTCCGCAGATATTTCGCTCACCGGCAAGGCTGAGGTCGAATACAAGCTCGAATGCCCCTGCGGAAAGGTACTCTCCTCCGGCAAAACCGAAATCGACGGCGACGGAAAAATCACTCTGCCGACCGTAAAGGACGCAAAGCTCTGGAGTGACGAGACCCCGAACCTTTATAACCTCGTCCTCCGCTGCGGAAACGAATACATAACTCTCCCCGTCGGCGCAAGACGTGTTGAAATCAAGGACGGCTGCGTGCTCATCAATGGCAGAAAGGTCAAGTCAAAGGGTGTGAACCGCCACGACAGCCACCACCTGCTCGGACACGCTACTCCTGTAGAGCACATGGTACGCGATATAATGATAATGAAGGCGCACAACGTCAACATGATACGCACATCGCACTATCCGAACGACCCGCGCTTCACCGCACTGTGCGACAAATACGGCCTGTACGTGTGCGATGAGACCGACATCGAAACTCACGGCGCGAAGCCCTGGGATGCACTCTCACGCGACCCCGAATGGGAGAAAGAATACGTCGACAGAGCGCAGAGAATGGTTGAGAGAGACAAAAACCACCCGTGCGTGATCTTCTGGTCGCTCGGAAACGAGTCCGGATGGGGATGTAACCACGCCGCAATGACCGCATGGATAAAGTCGCGCGACACCTCCCGTATAGTCCACTACGAGGGAGCACACTCAGGCTACAACAACGGTCAGTACCTCCGCGATATTACGGATATAGAGAGCCGTATGTACCCCAATCCCGAGTGGTGCAAGAACTACTGCGAGGATGCCTCCCACGACGAACCCCTTTTCCTCTGCGAATACAGCCACGCAATGGGCAACGGACCCGGCGACCTCAGAGACTACTGGGAGGTAATTGAGTCACACGACAACTTCTTCGGCGGCTGCGTCTGGGAATTCATCGACCACTCGGTTGCAATCGGCGACAGATACGGCGACCCGAGCTTCACCTACGGCGGTGACTTCGGCGACCACCCGAACGACGGAAACTTCTGCGTCGACGGCCTTGTATATCCCGACAGACGTGTTCACAACGGTCTTCGCGAGCTCAAGCAGGCGATAATGCCCGTCGCTGTCACTGAGGTAAAGCCGGGTACGGTCAGGGTAAAATCCCGCCGCTACTTCAGGCCCCTCGACGACATTTCGATGGCATGGAAGCTCTGCGTCAACGGAAAGGCAGTAAAATCCGGCGTCATCCCCTCAATCGGAATCGAGCCGCAGGGTGAGCGCGAATTCACTCTGACAGACGACATCCCCTCATGCGGAATCGTGACTCTCGATATCTCCTTCAGGCAGAACGAACCCACCGAATGGGCTGAGGCCGGATACGAGGTAGGCTTTAAGCAGTTTGTGTACGAGTCTGACTGTGCAAAAATCCCCGCATCCCCCGTGCTCTATCCCGTTGTCGTCGACCAGTGCAGAAAGTATTACAAGATCACGGTTGGCGAGACCTACTACGCGATAAGCAAGTTCTCCGGCATGATCGAGGAGATTATCGACAACGGCGAGAGACTTATCACAAAGCCCGTCGTTCCGCAGATCTGGAGAGCGCCCACCGACAACGACAGAAACGTCCAGTGGGATTGGAGAAACTCCGGCTTCTACAGCGCGAAGGTCAAGTGCTATTCCACCGAACTCGTGAAGGCTGACGAAAACGAGGCTGTTGTTGCCGCTAAGATCAGCATGGCAGCCGCTCCCAACGAGGTAATCCTCCGCGCGGACATCACATACACCGTAAAATGCGGAATGGGCATCAGAATCGACTGCGACGTGAAGTGGAACATGAAGAAAAAGCACTATCCGCGCTTCGGCATGAGATTCACAATGCCAGAGGGAAGCGAGCAGATGCGCTACTTCGGCTACGGACCGTACGAGAGCTACGTCGACAAGAGACTTGCGTCAAAACTCGGCGAATTCAAGTCCACCGTAACCGAAAACTACGAGCCGTACGTGTTCCCGCAGGAAAATTCCTCTCACTGGGGATGCAGATGGGCTGACGTACACACCGTCGCAGGTCACGGCTTCCTCTTTACCGGATGCGAACCGTTCTCGTTCAACGCCTCCCACTTCTCGCCCGAGCAGCTGACCGACACCCGCCACCACTATGAGCTCAAGAGAGAGAGCGAGACGACCGTTATCATCGACATGAGAATGGACGGAATCGGCTCGAACTCCTGCGGCCCGGAGCTTGACGAAAAATACCGCTTCAGCGAGACCGAATTCAAATCCGGCATCACGGTAAAGCCCATGTTTGCCGCTGAAGTCAACCCGTACAGAGAAATCAAGGTTGAGTATTGATTCGCTCCCGTACAGATGTACCGATACTGTAATATAATACCGTAAAACGGCATAAATAAAAATGCAGAGGTTTCTTTCAGAAAAAATGAAATCTCTGCTTTTTGTTTGTAGGCGGCTCAGATTTTATGCATTGAAGTACATATCATAAACGATATAGCCATGTATGCCGGCAAGCGAGCCTTTATAAGTCTCCTGACACATCATGCATCTGGGTTCCTTCATCGGATATCCGCTTGTCGGGAAAATGTTGTATTCCGATGATGTTCTGAATCCAACACGGTTATAAAAATTATAATTTCCTTCAACGGTTATGCCCCTGTAACCCGCCTCCCGCACTTTTTCAATTCCCATCAGCAGCATGGCACTTCCGATTCCGCGTCGGAAATAATCGGCATGGACGGATACCGGCGCAAGCATTACGATTCCCGAATCTGTATTATTGCTGTGTCCTCCATCCCTTGTGGGTGACAGCGGGAATTTTGAAAACAAAAAGTGTCCTACCACCTTGCCATCGAGTTCCGCGACAAAGGAGAGCTCCGGTATATTATATTCTGAATCCCTGATTTCCTCCACCAATGCAATAATATCGGTTCCGTCGGAATAGTCCGTTCCTTCCCGAAAAGAGCGCAGAATCAGAGAAACAATGCTCTTATAATCCCTGTGTTCCTCCGGCCGGATTGTAATATTTTTGTTTATCATAAGCATATCCTGTTTTCAGTTTTTATTTTTATCGGATTATCCACACTTCTTTTTGCGGAACGCTGAGCATCACACCGCCGTTATCCGTGACGCGGACGACCTCTTCCTGACATACTCTGCCATAGGATGTGACCACGGCGGGCTCCAGCGTAAAGGTCATGTTCCGAAGCAGCGTTGTGTCCTGACCGTTGTTTACGCTGTGACGTCCGGCGCCTATTCCTCCGTTGTGGGCGTAAATGCCGATCTCGTGGCCATAGCTGCCGTATTTTTCGGGGTCATAGCCGTACTCTGCCATGATTCTCCTGCCGATTTCTCCGAGAGAGTTTGAATCGACACCCGGCTTCATCGCACGGCAGACCCCTGCGTTGACTTCCTGCAGTGCCATAAGTGCGCGCTGTACTTCTTCCGGCGGTTCCGTTTCGCCCTCTGATGTTCGCAGAGCGTAAAAGGTGCGCTGGTTGTCCGATGCAAAGCCGTCGAGCTGTATGCCGAAATCCACGTTCACGACGTCTCCCTCGCGGATAAAAACATCGTCGGGCGGCATTTTGCAGTTGAAGCTGGAGCGGCATCCCACCGAAACATACGGGTTGTAAGCCTCGTGCCACGAGTATCCGCAGCCTCTCTCCGACACAAGCCGGTGAAACAGCTGCTGCACATCCATGCCCGACATCCCCACATGAATCAGCGGGCGGGCTTCTTCGTATATTTCCATTGCGCATGAAACGGCGGCGGCAATCTTATCCGCTTCTTCATCGCTTTTTTCGCCGCGTATATGTCTCATGATCGGCTGAGCGGAAACAGTTCCGCCGGAAAACTGAAGCTGAGTGAGGATTTTTGACACCATCTCATAGTCCGAGTGGGAGAGACCGTCGCTTGATGGGTCAACGTCGGAATAATCAAGGGCGAGAGGCTTGTCCTTTGGAATAGACTTCAGCGCTTCCGTCAGATTCGCTTCAAAATCGGAGACCTTGCCGTAGCGGAGCAGGGTGTCGAATACCCCGAACCGCTCGATTTCTTCAGATTCAATGTCATGACAAACGCAGATGCGCCCGCCGGATGAGGTCAGAATGACTGCGGTACGTCGCAGAGCATACGTCGGCATCATATAGTTGAGCGCAGGCTCCGTCAGAAAATGTGACTCCCTGCCGCAGATCAGCCACGCGCCGATTCCGTTTTCACGCATTGCCGATTCCGCTCTGCCGTATCTTTCGCTGTATATCATTTTTTTGCTTTGCCCAACAATAGCTCGGCATCCTTTCTTTGTTTTGTTTAAGCGGTGACGCTTTATTCCGACAGAGTGTAGGAATAAATATCGAACACCGTGTTTATGACATTTTCAAACGTCTCAGTCTGATATCCGGTGAAATCGGGATTGGTTCCCCAGCTGTTCCGGAAGATTATTATACCTCCGCCGGGCTGCGCGGGGTCTCTGCGGTATCCGACGGCGCACAGCGAGTGGTCACGTCCGACGGCAACCGGAATTCCGCTGTCCAGAACGGAAATAAAATCGTCAAACTGCTCCCGGCTCAGACCCGCTTTACCGTCGATTTCCTTGATAAATCTCCCCTTCATTCGGAGATTTCCTTTAATCAGCTGCCTGCCGGTGTTTATCATATCCTCGCTTGCAAATCGCTGACCTGCATCAAAGTCATACGTCCATTCGCGGTTGTAAGGCCAGATGCTGTCGGGTACAATGCCGAACTCATCATATCCGGCAGCCACTTCGCTGAAATAGTGCCCGTCGCTTCTGACATTTGCCGCCACGTTTCCGAAATGGTTGGCGTATTCCACGGAAAGATGGTTATACGCGCTTCCGAGAAGTCCCGAATACAAAAAATCAAGCACCGCAACCATCGCATGAACGGAACAGGTTCCCCTCGCGCCCTGATTTCGGATTTCGATGCCGCGCCGCCGGAATTCGCCACGCAGATCAATACCGTCCCGGATTTCCGGCATATCGGAGGAAATGCTGCCGCCCATAAAATGCTGTACCGTCACGCCGCCGCACTCATGAGGATCATCGGTGGGATACATATACGGCCCGTTGACGCCCATCTGGTCAGCCCAGTGGTAATAAAACTTTCCGCTGATGTAATGTGCGCCGTGCTCCGGGTGATATACGATGACACCGCGCTGAAAACGCTGCTGAGCACCACCGCCACGGTATGTAATTTCATTCGCTGTCGGATAACCGAGCGGAGATGAGACTCCACCCAATCTTTCCCATTCCTCTAAAATCGCGCCCTTCACGACCCGGGTCGGAACCAGAGGACTTGCACTGACTTTCAGTTCTCTTTCGCTCATAAATTTACCTCCTTTTTTAATAAAAAAGTGTAGCTTTACGTCTATGCATCATAAATCTGACAGCACGCGACTGCTCATATTACTTCCATGTAGTCTCTGTTGGGAAGAGGCGGGAATTCCGCTGCGGGCAGGGTCTGATACCAGTATGCGACCGAAGAAAAATCATCGTTTCTCGACAGATAGCGGCGTCCGTTCCGTCTCCAGCCTAAATCCTGAATTGTAACTCTCAGGTCGTGCTCAAAAATAACGGGGTCCTTCACGTGCCAGCGGTACATTGCAAATCTCTGCTGCATATCCTCTCCGCCGGCAGGCTGATGCATGAGATGAACGCCGAGATACTGTGTGCTGTAGCTTTTGTCTCCCCATCCCCATGCACCGCCGAAATAGTCCTCCGTGCCTGTGCCGCAGATAGTTGGGTATTCACCGTCGCCGTCAATGTAGAATTTCACTTCGCCCTCGCCCCACCACAGATTCGGCCCGTTGATTCCGATGTGCAGCATGGTTCCCACATAATGTCCGCTGCCCTTTACATTGTCGAGAATGGTGTACGGCTCCATGTCCGGCACATTGTGAACACGCCTCCACTGTGCATGGAAATAAAGAATATCGTCCGATACTTCTCCCAGCTCGTAGTTTATCTGATAATACAGCTGCGCATTGGTCACGTTGCGGTTTTCCATGGTGATGCGGCACCGTTTACGGAAAGGCATCGGCCAGAAGCTGTTGAATCCGAAGGTAGGGCACACCGCTATCATGGCAGAATCAATCGGGGCAAACTCCATGGGAATTTTGTTTTCCGCATCGTTCCATCCTGCACCGAAAAAGTCCGGAAGCGGCACTTCAACAGAAGGTTTTTCCTGATCCTCCCAGTAAATGCGGAGAATATAATCCCTCCCCAGACATCCCGTGAACCACATGGTTTTGATCGTCCCGGGACCCTCAATGTCGGCAAGAAGCGCTGTTTCTCCGGGCGCGATACTGATGCTCGGCCGCAGCTTCCAGCCTTTTCCGCGTCCGTCTTCACCGAATCCCTCTGCACATCGGCTGCACGGGCCTTCCTCCGCCATAGCACCCATTCCCTTGCCGCCGGTTGGATTTTCAGCGGAAATGGATCTGCTCTTTACTTTTTTTCTTAAAATCAGTTCGTTCTCCGAAAACATGATTTTTTCCTCCTTTTTTCAGCACTTCTTATTTTCAGATTATATACGAGGCACTTCTTTTTGTCAATAATATATAAATAATTATTTTTGTCGGGATTTTAATTCGGCAATTTCCGAAACGGAAAAAGACAAAACCCTGCCAAAGCGATACACACCGCCTGAGACAGGGCTTCTCTTGAATATAAAATAATTTCCGCGTCGGTTATTGCTCGGTTCTGAAATCGTGCGCCGCCTGATACATTGCGACAATGTTTTCCACCGGCGTATTGTCCTGAATCATGTGCGTGGGAGCGAGGAAATATCCGCCGCCGCGATTGAAGATTTCCGCCGTTTCAAATACCATCTCACGCACCTGTTCGGGAGTTCCGTTCACAAGCGTGCCTGCCGTGGAGATTCCGCCGTGGAACGAAAGCCGAGTGCCGAAGTGTTCCTTCAGATAAGCCGGAGACATCGCGGCAGCCTCGGGCTGGAGAGTATCCACCGCGCGGACTCCGATTTCGATAAAGTCCTCAAACGCCCAGCTCGAGCTGCCGCAGGAATGCACCATGACCGGAATTCCGTATGCTTTTGCGAGGTCGGTATAGTGCTTGTGGAACGGCTTGAGAACTTTTCGGTACAAGTCAAGGCTGATGAGCGGCGTGTGCTGTGTTCCGAGGTCCTCGCCGAAGAACAGGAAATCGATTCTCCCCTCAGCACGGTCGAGAATCCGCTCCAGAATCCCCAGCTCCATATCGCAACGGCGGCTTATGTAGGTCAGCGTCGCTTCATCCTCCATGATGAGGTTGATAAGAGTCTGCTCCATTCCCATGACCCGTCCGGTGGCGTTGATGATGTCCGCGTTTCCCGGGTTTCCCACGTACAGCGCATATCTGTCCCAGACTTTTAAGATATCCTTTACGTGCCCGTAGTCAAAATCATCCGCACTCGGCACCGGGAAAGCGGCGATTTCTTCCGGCTCGGCGTCAAGCAGCGGAAAATCACAGAAATCGTTGTAACCGCCGGAATCGTTCTCCACCCATCTGGTTCTGCAGCCGTACACCGGGTCTGTCGCACGTCCGGGCATCGGTTCAAAGAGATTCGGGCCGCAGTAACTGACGCCTATTCCGCGAAAATCCACACCGAGAGCGTCGAGAAATGTTTCGTAACCGGCGGACTGACACCCTATTGCCGCAGCGAACTTCCCATGAATGATAGGATTGGCTGAATAGTCGATTGCCAGACGGTCCACCGGCGCATGGTCAAAGGTCCGCAGAACTCTTTCCCGAGAGGTCATGGTTTCTTTTGCTTTATGAATCATAATGTTCTCCTTTTTCTGATTTTTCTGACTGAAGAATTTTTGTGTGAATTCATAATATCACAGATCAACCCGAATGTCAACCTGTTTAAAATGACGGATTCAGACGTATTTATTCCGATGAAGCGGCGCGTTTTTGTTATTTTTTCAGGTGACCGAGGGCATAGCCTATGTATTCATCCCCTCCGCGGCGTCCGTTGTACCACAGGCGATATGACCCGTCTTCTTCGCAAATGACAGTCGGCTTGTAGCATGAGTCCTCGTCCCACGAACCCGGCGTCGGAGTGACAAGCGGATTTTCACTGACTCTGCGCCATCCTTCAATCCCGTCCTTCGAACGAGCGGCACAGATGCAGGCGGTGTTTATGTCGCGGTAACCGATGTAGAACATAAGATATCCGTCGTCCTCGCGTATAATGTGACAGCTGCCGATTCGATTCTGCTCATATTCGTTTTCGGGCGCACAGGTGAAAATCGGATTTGACGGGTGCTTCTTCCAAACAATTCCGTCATCCGACTCGGCATAGCAAAGCACATTCGGCTCATACGTCTCACCCGCCGCGTACCACATACGGAATTTGCCGTTTTCGTACATCACGAACGGATTCATCACGGACTCGCCTTCAAAATCCTTCTCGGGGGACAGAACCGGCCCGGTGCGGAATCTCTCAAAGGTCATTCCGTCTTTCGAGCGCGCGATGCCGATGTACGATTTTCCCTTTGCCTGACCGGTGTACCACATCAGAAAGCCGTTTCCGTCGGGTGAGGGAAGGACGCAGCTGCGGTTTATATCGTCCTCCCAGCCGCTTGACGGGTCGCAGGAGAGTGTTATCTGCGGCTCGCTCCAGTGGATTCCGTCTTCGGAAAACGTGACGGCGAGAGCTTTTTTCGGACGCCATGAAACATCCATGCGCAGTCCCTCACCCCACTTCCACACATAAGCGTCGAACATTGTCCCCGTGTCCCTGCTTCCGAATACGGGCGAGCCGGCGTATTTTTCAAACGAATCCTTAATTTTTACTCTTTCCATTTATTTTACCTCACTGTTGACTATATAATTTTTGTTTTGCAAACCACTTGACGGACCCGACATAATAACGCTATAATACAGGCAAGACTTATCGCAGAAATTGCAAAGGAGAAAACAATGTTCAATCCAATCGAAAAAGTATCGCGGTATAACGGATATTTCGACCGCTTATCCGAACAAATCCCCACTCCAAGCGTGCCGGACGGTCCTCTTTTCGGAAACGGAGACATCGGGGTATCGGTCGGCGGCAGCGAAGACAGGCTCGCCTTCTGGATTTCAAAAAACGATTTCTGGTACGGCGGATATGCGCGCGACAACGGGGGAACCTACAGCGGCATCAAATGCATCGGCACAATCGGGGTCTGCTCTGACGTGCTGAAAGGGGCGTTTTTTTCAGCTGTTCAGAAAATCTCAAGTGCGGAGGTGGAAATTGACCTGAAAAATGAAAAATATCACCTGCACCTGACCGCCTGCGCACCGTATACAACGAGCCTGATCACAATACGTGCGGTGGCGAAAAAGGGCGATATTCCACTGAAATTCGCGCTGAATCCACTGCCGGACGAGCCTCTTGCCGACTGCACCTCTAAAACCGACGGAAATGTGCTGAGAATAACAAAGGATTACGTCCGCGAAGTCGAATGGGAAACAAAATCCGCATCTGTCGGAAAGGTTCTGGGCTGGGACAATACGGACGGTATCCTGCGCGAGGGAGAAGAAGTGACGCTTGTCGTTTCAACTCACACCAACCACGACGAGGACGACTATCTTGAAAAGGCTGAGGCGGACGTCTGCGGCATAGGTGAAAAGCAGCTTGAAGAATACCGCGCGGCGCATCTGAAATGGTGGGAGGATTTCTGGAGCACATCCGGCATATCACTTCCGTCGGAGGAAAAAATCGAAAAATTCTGGTACGGCTCACACTATCTCATGGCCTGCTGCAGCAAAGGCGGCAAATTCGCTCCCGGACTTTTCGGAAACTGGATTACAACCAACCGACCCAACTGGAACGGCGACTATCACCTCAACTACAACTACGAGGCTCCGTGGTGGGGCGTTTATTCCTCAAACAAGGTGAGCCTGTCCGACCCGTACGACAAACCGCTGATGGACTATATTCCGCAGGCACGCACAAACGCCCGCGAACGTCTTGCAAACGATGGCATTTACTGCAAGGTCGGCATCGGTCCGATGGGGCTTGAGTCGAGCAGAATGTATAAAGACGACGGCACCGAGGACGTTGACAGACCGTACTGGGGACAGAAATCCAACTCGGCATACGCGGCGGTAAACATGATAATGCGGTTTTACAGCACGTGGGACAAGGAATACGCCGAAAAATACGCGCTGCCGTATCTCACGGAGGTCGCCGATTTCTGGGAGGACTATCTTGTATTCGAGGGCGGACGTTATGTGATTTACCGCGACTGCATCCACGAGTCCGGCGGAGACCCACAGGATTTTAACCCGATTCTGACACTCGGACTGCTGAGAAGTGTATTCCGCGCGCTGACTGATATCTCGGAATATCTCGGAACAAGCGAAGAACGCCGCGATAAATGGAATCATATTCTCGCCCATCTCAGCACCTTCCCGATAATGGAGAGAGACGGCAGAACTGTATTCCGTCTGACCGAGAGGGGCTACGACTGGTGCGACGGAAACAGCCTTGCGGTGCAGCATATTTATCCCGCCGGCGCAATCGGTCTTTCGTCGGACGAAGAACTCTTGAAAATCGCACGCGACACGGTAACGGTGATGAACCGCTGGTCGGATTACAACGCCTTTGCGACCTATTACACCGCAGCTGTCCGTGTGGGATACGACCATGACGTGATAATCGAAAACCTGAACCGGCAGATAGACACCCATTCATATAGAAACTTTTTCATCTACTACGGAGGCGGCGGTATCGAATGCTGCAGCGCTGTTCCGACCTGCGTCAACGAAATGCTGTTCCAGAGCCACGAAGGAGTGCTGCGCTTCTTCCCGGTGTGGGACAAAAACAGGGACGCATCCTTCTGTAATCTACGTGGATACGGCGCATTTGCAGTCTCGGCTGAAGTGAAAAACGGAGCTGTGGGAGAAATCACTCTGTTCAGCGAAAAAGGACGTCCCTGCCGCGTGCTCTGTCCGTGGGAAGACGGCATGACGGTTCTTGAAAACGGTGAAGCAATCCCCTGCGAAACGGAAAAAACAAGGGACGGAGACGTATATTCCTTTGCGACCCAAGCCGGCAAAACATACCTCCTGCGCCCCGAAAAATAAACGGTTCCAACTGACAGAAAAAGACAGCACTTACTTGATTCGGTGCTGTTTTTTTGCTTTGCAGTATGCCATCAAAAAATATTACAGCCCCCGTCCGGATGCCGCCGCATATCATTCCACCGCGATTATGTGCTTCTGATACCACCGGCAGGCCTCGCGCACCGACTTGCGAACCGGCATTCCCGCTCCCGAGAGAACGTTGAGCCAGCCTACGCGATCTATTGGTACGTCAAGTCCATCGCATGGCACGACCGATACCACGTTTCCCACGCAGTCGGCAAGACGCAGCCCCTCTGTGGTTTCGACAAACCCTTTCACCCGGAATGTGTCTTCGGCGAACATCTCGATGAATTTCTGCAGCTCGTATGGCGTAATGGTTGGGGCAACCGAAATCATCAGCTTGCGCAGGGTTAAATCGGCTGTCAGCGGCATATCATCCTCAGACAGTGTCCGGGATTTTTCCAGTACGTCAAGCAGGTTTTCCGTCACCTCACCGAAGGATGTGGTTATCAATGGCATATCCGGCCGCTGTCCACGAATCAGCTCAAGGGTTTTCGATAGCTGAGCGCTGTCCGCCAGATCGGTTTTGTTGACTACGGCCACGTCACTTGCAGCAAGCTGCTTGACACAGGTGCGCGCGGAGACATACAGCTTCGGAAAACGGACAGCGTCAACTAAACATACAGCGCCCTGATAGTCAATGTTCGGGAATCGGTCTGTCTGCGAAAAAAGCCGGCGGACTCCGGTGGGGTCGGATAAACCGGATGCCTCAACCAGAATCACGTCGGCGTTCAGATTCGCAGACTGCCTGAGTACCTTTTCAAACTGATCCATCCGACAGGCGCAGAACACCGAGCCGCCCGAAATTTCTTTCAGAAAAGCTCCGAGCTCGAGCAGAAGTACGCCGTCGACTCCCTCCCTGCCGAATTCATTGACGATCAGCTGAATCCGCTTACCCTTAAAAAGCCGGATGAAATTCTTTAAAAAAGTGGTTTTTCCAGCCCCGAGAAAGCCGGTAGTGAGATACAGTTTGCTCATCATCAGGCACCTGTTTTATTTTTTGCAGGCTTCGATGGCTTCTCTGATTGCCTGTTCAAGCTCAGCCTTGGGCGGGATGATGGAGCGGTATTTCAGCTCGCCGTTGATGTACATGGACGGAAGGTTCGGCACGCCCATTTTTACGCATCTCGCAACGTTTTCCTTGTAGATGAACTTGTATTCAACCATGTCGATGGCGTCGCCGAAGGTTTCAACTGCCTGATAAGCCGCGTTCATCATGTATCCGCAGGCAGCACACTGAGCGGAGTCAAGAGTGAATACCTCGATAAGCGGCTTCTTGAGATTTGCGTAGTCCGGAATAACCACTGCGGAGGTGTCGATTTCTTCGGACTGATAGTTCTTGACCATTTCGCGCACCGCGTCGGTTTCAATGGCAGCCTGAGCCACGCCGATGCAGTTTTCGACCGGCACGTCGTAGGGCATATCGCAGCCGGGAGCAAGGATAAAGTTCTTCTTGACCTTGACGGAATCAAGCAGGTCCACCGCGAACTTCATGTTGTCCTGCTGATTGCCGAGCAGCATGATGGAGGTAAGCGGAATGTTGCCGCCGATTGCGATGTTGTATTTGTCAGAAATTTCCTTGGCAGCGAGGAGGTTTACGTTTTCGTCGACCGAAATGGAGTCAGGACCGGTCTGGCACATGGCTTCGATGTTTCGTGTGGCGTCGCCGCAGACAAAGAAGGATGAGAACGCGCCCTTTTCACGGATATAGCTGAATATTTCGGTGTAGGGCTCGGTCATGAACTGCTCGAAGTGTGCGGTGGAGATCTGGGAGATGAGCGGGTCAACCAGAGCGATTACGTCCATTCCGGCTTCTATGTAATAGTCCGCCATACGCATACATACGCGCTTGCAGAAATCAAACAGCTCGCTCACCTCGTCCTCGAAGTCGAACATATCGGTGAACAGGTTGTTGCCGCGCAGGTGGGAAGCCAATGTGAACGGGCCGCAGATGAGTCCGTACAGAGCGGTTGTGTCGCCGACAGCCTTTTTCATGCGCGTCATTACGTCGAGCACATAGGGAATGCGGCCGGATTCTTTTGTGGGGATGGTGCAGTCGCAGGGAGTTTCCGGCGGTTCTTCGTCGCTGCCGTCAAGAGGATGGCTTGAAACTGACGGAGGACAGTCCTTTGCCCATGTCAGATTACAGCCGAGACATTCAGCCTCGATCTGCAAGTCGAAAATCACCGGCTGACCGTCGGGCTTGTATAAACGGTTGACCTCCATCAGTGACTCAAACGCCTTGTCTGCGTCGGTCAGCATCTCCGTGGCGTCGTAACCTTTGAGCTTTCCCGAATGCACTCCGGCAAAGGGAACCCATGGCGCGCGCTCGGTTTCTTCGTGGCGTAAAGTGCGGAATAATAGTTCTTTCATTTGTGTTTTCCTCCACATCAGGTTCGGATTGATTAAATTGGTATAAGGATAGCATTTATTACCCACCTTGTCAATATGTAAACGAAAAATTAGTTGAATTTTGTGCGCGGAATTTTTTAAAAAAGCTGAGGAGGCACAAAAAAATACGGCGGTATGCTTACTTATGCCGATAAAGTGTTTCAGCTTCCCGTTCACATTGGAAAAAGATGATATGGTGAATGAATGAAGAATTGCCTTTTCGCATCAGAACCGAGCAAAAAACGCTATCGCAAGGCAGAATACAAAAAAATCGCAAATCCGACCGCACTTACTCTTGCTAATTCTGCCGATAATGATTATAATATTAATCAGAAAGGCATACCTCCATGACCGATAACGCCACCTTTTTCATGGAGAAAAGCCGGCAGAAATCATAAACCATCGGCAGAGACTGAAAATTCAGCTATTAACGGAGGAAGTTTTTATGCGACCGAATATTATTTTTATTCTGAGCGACGATCAGGGTGCATGGGCTATGCGCTGTGCCGGAAACAATGACATTTTCACGCCGAACCTGGATCGTCTCGCGGAAGAAGGCGTCAGATTTGAGAATTTTTACTGTGCATCACCCGTATGCTCTCCCGCACGCGCATCCATCCTGACAGGTGAAATGCCCTCCTGCCATGGGGTACAGGACTGGCTCTGCCGTGGAAATGTCAATGCCGACAATCATCCGTATATGAAAAATCACCCGCATTTTCAGTCGCATGATGTCGGTATCGAATACCTTGAAGGGCATCCGTCATACATTGCCGAACTGGCGAAAAACGGATACCGCTGTGCGCTGAGCGGCAAATGGCATCTCGGAAATCAGGAGAGGCCAAAGGAGGGATTTTGCAAATGGTTCACCATCTCCGGCGGCGGCTGTGCATATTATGCACCTGACATATACGAAAACGGCAGATTCACCGAATGCCACGACTACGTGACAGATGTCATTACCGATAAGGCGCTTGAATATCTGGATGAGCTGGAGAAAGAGGACGCGCCGTTCTGTCTGGAGATCCATTACACTGCACCTCACTCACCGTGGACGCCCGAGAACCACCCGAAAGAGTATCTGGAGCTGTACAGGGACTGTATGTTCACCGCAACTCCCGATGAGCCGATTCACAAAAATCAACAGTGCAGCGCGCCTCTCGGTGATACTCCCGAACGCAGACGCGAAAATCTGACAGGGTATTATGCGGCGATTTCGGCAATGGATGCAAACATCGGGCGTGTCCTGACAAAGCTGAAAGACGACGGAATTTATGACAATACCGTGATAATTTTTACCTCGGACAACGGCATGAACATGGGACACCACGGAATCTGGGGAAAGGGAAACGGAACCTACCCTCCGAATATGTACGATTCATCCGTAAAAGTGCCGTTCATCATCAAAGCACCGTTTATCAAAAATGGCGGCGTCACTGCACAGAGAAATGCGAGCCACTGCGATCTTTTCCCGACCATTCTGGATATAGCCTCCGCCGATTACAAGCTGAGTGAAAAGCAGCCGGGAGTGAGCCTGTATCCGTACCTTCTGAACGGCTGTGCCGACGGCGACTGTGACCAGATAATCGAAATCCACGACGAATACGGATTTGTGCGCATGATTCGGAACAGGCGGTATAAACTTGTGCGGCGGTATCGGAATGACGATAATGAGCTGTACGATATGCTTGTCGACCCTTACGAGACAAAAAATTTAATCGACGAGCCCGAACTTGCAGACGTTGTAAGAAATCTGTCAGCGGAGCTTGAGAAATGGTTTGAGCGTTATGCCGACCCCGTAAATGACGGCAGAAAATCACTCACTCTGACCGGCTCCGGACAACGGGACTTATGCAGCAGAGAGGACGCGTTTACTAACTATAATCTGATGTATTATTCAAAAAAATATCCGCTTGAATGATGAGGTGCCGGACATGACAAACCGTGAAAACTATATTTCAATTGCACGCCGCACCGGATACGACTATATGCCGGTGAACTTCTCCATGTGTCCCAGCCTGCAGGAAAAGTATGACGCCTACGTCAGGGAACACGATCTGAAGCTGCCCGCAGGTGAAGGATACATCAGCGACCTCCCCGCAGAGTGCGCTCCGAGAGAGGAATTTCTGAAATATTACAAAGGCAAGAGCTTCAAGCCCGGCACCTACATTGACGGATGGGGTGTCGCACATGAACCGGGTTCGGAAGCGGCGTATCACATGACCTATATGCACAATCCCATGGCGGACTTCGATTCCGTGGAGCAGATTGAGGCGTATCCGATGCCTGTATTCCACGACGAAGGTCTGGCGGCACAGATTGAACAGGCAAAAGCGCACCATGCGGCGGACAGAGCTGTTATCGGCGGGATGCAGTGCACTATCTGGGAAACGGCTTGGTATATGCGCGGCATGGAAAACCTGATGTGCGACATGATAAGCGAAGACCCGATGGCGACCGTTCTCCTCGACCGTGTGACGGACATCGCAGTTCAGCGCGCGGTCAGCTACACCAGAGCGGGAGCGGACGGACTGTTTCTCGGCGACGACATCGGTATGCAGTACACCATCATGATGAGCGAGGGACTGTATAACGAATGGCTGAAGCCCCGACTGAAACGTGTAATCGACGCCGCGCGCGCTGTAAACCCGGACGTTATCATTTTCTACCACTCCTGCGGACACGTCACCGAGCTGATACCGTATCTGATTGAGGCGGGTGTTGATGTGCTGAACCCCGTACAGCCGGAGTGCATGGACTTCAGGGAGATTCACGACAGGTTCGGCGAGCAGCTTTCCTTCCACGGAACCATCGGAACCCAGACCGTGATGCCGTTCGGTACGCCGGAGGAGGTTCGCCGCAAGGTATTTGAGAATCTGGATATCGCCGGCAAAAACGGAGGTCTGTATGTCTGCCCGACCCATCTGCTTGAGCCGGAGGTGCCGGTCGAAAATATTGTTGCATACATTCAGGCGTGCATTGACTATACAAACAAATGATAAAAAGCGAATAAATAACTTAACTGAAGGAATATCGTCCGTCAAGAAAAACCGTATGGCAGAGCGCTGTACGGTTTTTAACACTTTTTTGAGAAAATTTCAATCGTGCGGGGGGATATACCTTTTCTTGACAGGGCAATATCGGCTGTGTTATAATACAAAAAATATGTATAAATCATTGATTTTCACGCTGACTGTCAGATAAAAGAGCATTTTTCCGATGCAAATCAAGGAGGTATAAATCATGAACGAGCACATCAAGCAGTCGATTTATGAAAAACTATCATCAATGGAATCGTCCAACGCTGAGAAAATTGCGGCGTTGAGCGACCGGATTTCTCTCACCGACTACCGCAGCCTTGTCAGAACGGGCGAATCGGGGGAAATCTGGACTGACGCATTGCAGAGCGCGCTGAACGAGCACGAAATCATCGTAATTCCAGCCTCAGACACGCCGTACCTGATTGACAGAACTGTCATCATTCCTTCCAACAGACGGATTGAAGCGGACGGCGCCATCATCCGCCAACTTCCCGGTATTCTGATGACTATGCTGCAAAACGAACACATGAAGGACGGCACACACGCCCCCATTGATACCGCCGACCGTGACGTCAACATCTCAATAACCGGCGGCATCTGGGAGGAATCGGCTTCTTCCCGCTGCGGCTGTCCCGATGAAAAATACCACGCCAATATGCTGTTTACAAATATAGAATCGCTGACCCTGACCGACATGACGTTTAAGCACATGGCAGGCTTTGCGGTTCAGACGGGGGATTTGAAGGACGGGCTGTTTGAAAATATTCGGTTTGACAAGTGCTACGCGGACGGCCTGCACCTGAACGGAAACAGCGAAAACATCGTCGCGCGCCACATCAGCGGTGAGGTAGGGGATGACCTTGTCGCGCTGAACGTGTACGACTGGCAGATGTCCTCCTATAACTTCGGCCCAACGCGCACCGTTCTCTGCGAGGACCTCGATCAGGCACCGTCAAGTCCGTATAAGGCGCTCCGAATCGAACCCGGACTGTACACCTATGACGACGGCTCAACTGTTGACTGCGCGCTGTATGACGCCATCATCAAAAACGTCAGGGGAATCCGCACCTTCAAGATGTATTTCCAGACGCCGGCTTATAAGATTGGCACCGCGCCGGAAAGAGGTGGAGTCGGTTCTGCGGACAACCTGTTCTTCGAGGACATTACCGTTGATTTATGCGAGCCAATTGACACCTTCGGCCCGTATGTCAACTCCGACCCGGTGCGCGGCAGCTTTGCGGGATTTGAAATCGGCTCCAATATCGGCTACATCTGCTTTGAAAACATCGACCTGACGCTGTATAAAGAGAGATTCCCCTATTCCTATCTGGTCTGCGTAGGCCCGAAATCAATTCGCAGCGGGGACCATGAGGTATTCGACCCATACCTGAGCAGCAAGGTCGGCTGTCTCGAAATGAAGAACATCAGAGTCAACGGAGCCGTGCCGGAAAACTATGACGGGCTTGTCCGCACTATTGAGTTCGACGACGTCAACAGCGACGGAAATTCCACCGCTAAGGGTGAGATTGATTCAATCATCTATATCGGCCCGTCCGGCAGGTAATCTGCATAGGCGGCTTTCTGCGGCTCCGTTAAGCTGATTTGGTATCAGTCGATGCTCTTGTCGAGGTTGTATCTGGTGATTTTTTTGGAAGTGTTCTTCGGAAACTCGTTTTCTCTGATTTTTACCAGACCGATCGACTTGTATGAGACATTCTTCTGATTGATTTTCTTGATTTCCCCGTTGAAATACTTTGCGACGTCGGTAATTCCGCGCAGCTGTAAAGCCTCGTAGTCCGGGAATATTTCGGCGACAATGACCTCTTTCTGAGGGCTTGTTCTGCTTTCACCCGCATAAACCACGACCTCGCTGACTCCGTAGATTCCCTGAACATCGGTTTCAAGCTCCTCGGGATAGACGTTTTTGCCGTTTGAGAAGATGAT
This sequence comes from Eubacteriales bacterium, assembly GCA_051893885.1. GTDB lineage: Bacteria > Bacillota > Clostridia > Oscillospirales > CAG-272 > UMGS1696. The sequence goes on along the minus strand of JBJFHS010000300.1, from coordinate 7,171 downwards.
GAGGTTTTTAAGTCTTCCGGTGATGTAGATCCACGGGTCATCTCCGTACTGAACGATTTTGCCGTAGTCCCCGGTGTGGAAGAATCCATCGCTGTCAATGGCGGCGTCGGTCGCTTCTTTGTTTTTGTAGTATCCCAGCATTACGTTCGGGCCGCGATATGCAATTTCACCCTCACCGTTTTCATCGGGGTCGATGATTTTTACCTCACCTCCGACAATCGGCATACCAACCGAGCCATCGTGGCGGCAGCAGTTTCGGTTGCAGGATATCAGCGGAGCACATTCCGTAATGCCGTATCCGTTTAAAATGACGATTCCGATTCCGTCGAAGAAGTCAATGATGCTCTGGTTGAGGTTCGCTCCGCCGCAGATGATCATCTCCACTTCTCCTCCGAAAGCTGCGGTAACGGACCTGAATAAAAACTTTCTGAGATCGATTCCGACTTTTCTCATGCTGTTGGATAATTCAATCAGTTTGTAAAGCTGCTTCAGCTGACCCTTTTTCTCGGCGGTGTTGATTATCTTTTTATAGAACGTATCCACGAACAGCGGTACCAGTATCAGGTGTGTGGGCTTGAATTCCTGCAGTTCCTTTAAAAGATACTTCAGACCTGACGAGATATACAGCTCACAGCCCTGCGAATAGTGGCCGATAAGGTTTACCGTTGAGCCGAACGTATGGTGAAGCGGAATCAGCAGCATCGAGCGGTATGTTATCTGGAAGTTGTACATACCCTGTTCCATGTCGGAGCAGATATTCTTCTGAGAAAGCATGACGCCTTTTCCTTTGCCGGTCGTTCCCGATGTGAAAACGATGGATGCAACTGCTTCGTTGTCAATCTGATAGTCGAAATACTGACGGTTTCCGCCCTCAAACAGCGCCTTTCCTTCATTTCGAAGGGAGTTTACGGATAAATCCTCACCCTCATAGTCCCAGTTCAGAATCACCTTTGTCTCAATGGACGGAACAGACTTGAGTATTTCGTCCATTTTGTCCTGTATTGAGGCAGAATAGAACACGAATTTGCACTCCGACGTATTCATAATCGAGATAATGTCCGAAACCGGCAGGTCTTTGTCGATCGGAACGGTAACCGCACCGATTGTCATGGCGGCAAAGTAGGTGTGGATCCATTCGACTGAGGACTCTCCCAACAGGGCAATAGTCTGTTTTTCGGCTCCGCGGGCGGATAATGCAGTTGCAAGGTCGCGGACAAACTCCTCGGACTCGCGATAGGTCATGTGAAGCACATCGCCGTGAGGATTTCTCCGATATGTAAAAGCGTTGCGCTCCGGATATTTACCGGCGACATTTTCGACCATGGTGCGGATGTTGTCAAAATGGGTGGTTTCATACATTGGGTAGTTTGAACTTCGATTTTTGAGATTCATATATTTTTTTCCTTTTTAATGTATTTTTTTACGGCCGGATACATACTGGAATTGATGCAGCTTACTTTATTCTTAGTACATATAATAACATATTTTAAGATAATGTGCAATAGAATTTGCTTTTATACGGAGGGAAAATGAATATCATACACGAAAAAGATGCGGATTGGATACGGATTGAAAACGAAAACGATATAGAAGATTTTCTCGGGCAGTGCAATTATTTTCACGACAGCTGCATTGAGGAAATGTATTACAGGAGCGGTGCGTTTGTGGATAAAAACCTGAATATGCGCGCCGTCAATCTGACCAACGAATTAACAGTCAGATTCAACAGCCAGAATAAAAAACTGCCGGCGGTTTGAAATTTTATTTGAGGAGCCTTTGCAGATCAGTTTTTTGCCGGCGCCGCGTGACTATTCGTGCGAGATATTTGAGGGCGCGGTATTTAAATCAAACGATATTTATTATTGGTCTACCTGCGGCAGATTTGATCCTGAAGCAGCACCGTCGGAACAGAGCAAAACCACATGGATATCCTGCAAAAAAATAAAATGGCGCATGGTTCCCGAGGATTGAATGACGGCAGCATTGAATTCATCGGAAACATCGCGCGGATTGCCGAAAAAACCGGAGCCGATGAAAGGGAAGAATGCTTAATGGAAATATATTCATTCGTAAAAAATAATGAGGCAGAAACTGAAGTCAGGGGACAGCGCACGGTTGTTGTCAGAATAAAGGATTCATTTTATAAAATCAAAATAATTTCCGCAGACAGGTTTATTATGCTTCTGAACGATTATAAAAACTCCGAAAATAATGAATATCTGCGGATTGCGCCCAATTTTATTGTCATGCCTTCTGTCGATTGTAAAACCGTAATCTCGCAGCTCAATTATTATTGCAGCAAAACAGAGTATTTTTCGGACATAAAGGAAGAGGAATTTTTTGATTTGTCGGATGAAAATACTGATATGAGTAATGCGTCTTCCCACGGAGTTCTGAAATATCGGGAAAGGTATTTTATATTTTCTTCGTTTGCCGCTTTATCGGATGCCGGAAACATTAAGCCTGACGATATTTTAATGAACGAACACGACGACGTAACCCTGATAGGCGAAGTATTCGATAAGTTAGCGGCAAAAGGATATTTTATCGGAGCGGACAGACATAAATCCGGCATATCCATAACTGAGCTGAGTTTGCTCGGTGAATCGGTGATGTAAAAAAACTAAACATCGCGCGTATTGCCGAAAATTCTCTGTAAAATTCACAAATTTTCATTGAAATTGCTGTAAAGATGCGCTATAATATAATAAATTAATCGAAAGGTGTGTGAATCCAATGAATCGTTTTATGCTCAACGAAACTTCTTATCACGGCGCAGGTGCAATTTCCGCCATCGTAACCGAAATCAATGCCCGCGGATTTAAGAAAGCGTTCGTTGCTTCAGACCCGGACCTCATTAAGTTCGGCGTAACTGCTAAAGTGACCGATCTCCTTGACAAGGCCGGCATCCCTTATGTTGTTTATTCCGACATCAAGCCGAACCCGACCATCGAAAACGTACAGAACGGCGTGGCTGCATTCAAGGCTGCTCAGGCTGACTGCATCGTGGCTATCGGCGGAGGTTCTTCCATCGACACATCAAAGGCCATCGGCATAATTATCGCCAACCCCGAATTTGAAGACGTTCGCTCACTTGAGGGCGTTGCTCCCACAAAGAATCCGTGCGTTCCGATAATCGCAGTTCCCACCACCGCCGGCACCGCAGCTGAGGTTACCATCAACTACGTTATTACAGATGTAGAGAAGAAGCGCAAATTCGTATGCGTTGACGCCCATGACATTCCCGTTGTGGCCGTAGTTGACCCCGATATGATGTCGACAATGCCGAAGGGTCTGACCGCCGCTACAGGTATGGACGCTCTGACTCACGCAATCGAGGGATACATCACTCTCGGCGCATGGGAACTTTCGGATATGTTCCACCTCAAGGCAATCGAGGTTATCTCCCGTTCTCTCCGCGGTGCAGTGAACAACACACCCGAAGGACGCGACGGAATGGCTCTCGGTCAGTACATAGCCGGAATGGGCTTCTCCAATGTGGGACTCGGCGTTGACCACTCCATGGCTCACACTCTGTCCGCTTATTACGATATGCCGCACGGAAAAGCCTGCGCTACTCTCCTTCCGGCAGTTATGGCATACAACGCGCCCTGCACCGGTGAAAAATACCGTGAAATCGCCCGCGCCATGGGTGTTGAGGGAGTTGACGGCATGACTCAGGAGGAATACCGCAAAGCCGCAGTCGACGCTGTAGCAAAGCTCGCAGAGGACGTGGGAATCCAGTGCACTCTCAAGGGCGTTGCAAAGGAAGAGGACGTTCACCAGATGTCCATCGACGCATACAACGACGCCTGCAGACCCGGCAACCCGCGCGAGACCAGTGTTGAGGACATCGAAGCTCTCTACCGCAGCCTTATGTGATAGTAAAGAGCGGAAACAGACCTACAGCACAAAAAAATAAGCAATAAAATCAAAAAACGAACTGGCATCGTAAAAAAAAACGGTGTCAGTTTTGTTTTGCGCGCGGTAAAATTCAGACAAATCCGCAAAAAAATGTGCAATAATTAAAAAATATGCTATAATAAGGCAGAGAAGTACGTACAGTGAGAAGTATGTACGCACAGTCGTGAGACAGGCAAACGATAAAATCGAAAGGAAGCAATTATGAGATACGAAGCAGTTAAAAACGCAATCGCACACAAAGCGCAGCCTGTGGTACCATATGCCATAAATCTTTCGGGCGAGGGCATAGATAAATACGCTCAGAAGCTGATTGACAATTACGCCGGCGACCGGATAAAAACGGATTTAGCAAACGGCAGACTGAATATATCCGAAGCGTATTCTCTGGCAATCGGGAACTGTGTTCTGAACGTGGGGTGTCCGTGGTGGGGCTGGCACTCCTATCCCGAGGATTACACCACAGAGGAGGCTCCCTCAGCTCTGCCGTACACCGTCGGATACGGAAGCTACGAAAATTCGTTTGAGCACTACAGGTACATCAAAGAAAATTATGACGTTTATCTGCTGGTGACGATTTTCGGCAGCCACTTTGAAAAGGCGTATTTTGCGAGAGGGCTTGAGAATTTCCTCGCCGACCTTGCCGGAGCGCCGGAATTTTCCAAGGAGCTGCTCGATATGATCATCCGCAAGAACATTGTAATGCTTGAGAATATCCTCACCTCTCCTCACATAGACGGTATTCTTTTAGGTTCTGACTGGGGAACACAGCGCGGAATGCTGATGTCGCCTGCCGTATGGCGTGAGCTGATAAAGGGCGGTGAACAGAGGGAGTATGATCTGGTGCATTCCATGAAAAAGGATGTGTTTGTACACTCCTGCGGAAAGATCGACGCGATTATCCCCGACCTCTGTGAAATGGGGCTCGACGTTCTGAATCCCGTACAGCCGGAGTGCATGGACCTCAATATGCTGCAGGACAGATTCGGTTCAAAGCTGACTTTCTGGGGAGCCATCAGTACGCAGACGGTTCTGCCGATGGGTACGCCCGATGAAGTTCGTGAGGAGACAAGACGGGTAATCGGCATCATGAATCAGAACAACGGATACATAACCTCTCCGTCTCAGGAAATAATGCCGGATGTTTCCTACGAAAATCTGATTGCCCTGATTGAAACGGCGAAAGAGTATTTTAAATAAAACTTCACACAATACCGAAAAGACAGCAGGAGGAATAAAGCTGTGAAAAACAAAACCCTGATTACGGCGCACACCGGAGCGGACAGATTGCCGGACAACAGCCTTGAGTTTGTAAGGTACGCCGCCGCGTCAGATGCCGATGCGTTTGAAATTGATATAAGGAAAAACCCGGACGGCGTACTGGTGCTCGCACATGACCTTGACGGCAGGGAAGTTCCAACGCTGCGGGAGGCATTTGAAATCGCAAAGAGCAATCCGCGGATTCAGATAAACTGTGATTTGAAAAACGGCGGTCTGGAGCTTGATGTGCTCTCTCTTGTCCGTGAGTTCGGCTTTGAGGGGCGTATTATTTATTCGGGTTCGGTGAGTGTGGCGGTGCTGCGCGAACATCCCGAGCTGCAGGACGCGATAACGATTTATCTGAATCTGGAAGAATATGTAAAAGACTTGTACGATAAAATCCGCGATGTTCCCGATTTTGACGTCACTGCGGCTGAGGAGATCATTGACGTCTGCAAAAAATACGGCGTTCATGTGGTGAATTCCAATTACAAAGTTCTTACCGAGCGATTTATTGAGATGCTGCGTGAGGCGGGTATCGGAGTTTCCGCGTGGACGGTCAACGAATATGAGGATGCCGCCCGTTTGATAAGTCAGAGAGTGCATAACCTGACTACGCGAAGCCTCTCGATGGTGATGGAGCGGTGCTGAGCTTCTCAAAAAAATCCGTGCCGTAACGTTTAATTCATAAAATTACCAATAAAACCGAAAATCCCTTGACTCCAACCGATTTCAAGGGATTTTTTTCATTGTTGCGCGCCATACGGACACCGCTTTTGCCAGATTCAGAACTGCACGTGTTTTTTCATATCATCGTAAAAGCACAACGGCGCGAGGTCGGGAGTGGGATTTTTCTCCGCGAGGTACAGCCTCATTGCGTAACATAATGCGCAGCGGGTCGGATATCCTTCTTTGGCGGGAGAGAACCCTTTTTCGCGGGCATATTTATATAATTCCGCGGTTCTTCCGGTGTAAAGCCGAGCCATAACCGGGTATTTTTCGCTTGAGACGCCGCCGTTCAGGTAATCTTCTGCATCCATGGCGAGTCCGGGACATCCAGACGGCACCGCGTTTCCGTACAAATCAAAGTGGCAGTGGCACGGCTCGAGCAGGTCGGTGCATGGAGCGGAGGTGAGCCATTCTTCGGCGGGCCGCTCATCATATGCTTTTTTTGCGATTCCGAGAGCGCGTCCGTTCATGCCGACACCGTATTCCGCCGCCGTTTCGGTGATGTAATCCCTGCCGAGCAGCTCGGACAGCTCCTTTTCGGAATAGGTTTTTGTATAGTCAAAGCTGCGGAAACGCCTCAGATACCGCTCCTTCCAGACGAAATAATCAAATCCCATTTCTCTCAGAAGACGGCACAGGCGAATCGGCCTCTCCAGCGGAACAAATTCGATGTGGAACGGGTCGACGGACACCATTACGGTATTCACTCCAAGCTCCTTCAGCCGGTTGAGCCTCTTTTTTGTGAATTCGTCGTCCGAGCACCAGAAGGCGTTGGTTTCGATATAGTCGACTCCGACACCGTATCGGTTAAGGCTTTCGATAAGTGAGCACAGCGCGCGGAAATTGATAAAAGGCTCACCTCCGCCGATATGCACCGATGAAGTATTCGCCTTACTCAGAATGCGGGCAGTGCGCTCAGACATCTCCGGCGTGATAAACTGCTTCGGACGCTCGGGAGACGAGGCGAACATACAGTGGCGGCAGGCTGCGGTGCAGGTGTAATTTGTTATTATTCCGGAATATACCGGCGTGTTCATGGCATTTTCCTCCGTTTATCATTTGCTGATAGTATATAATAATGCTTCGGTTTTGTCAATAATAAGCGCGCATTAACTGTTTTGCACTTGACTTATTGTTGATAATAATATATAATACTACAAATTAACGATTGTGAGAAGAAGCTGTTTGTGCGTTTTATCCATACCGCGCGAAAATGACGGGTGAAAACATGAATAAAAAATGTAACCGCTATGCTTAAAAC
>JBJFHS010000299.1:0-2050 GCA_051893885.1 Eubacteriales bacterium | reverse complement strand
GCCAGCCCTTTAAGTTGTTCTTTTCCATTTTCCGGCACCCGCCTCACTTCGATTTGAAGTATATCCTTTCCTCCGTATTTTTGTCGAACACAAAGACCTTGTTTGGCTTGAGCGAGAAGCTGACTTTTTCCGACGCAGTGTCGATGCGGTTGTCGGAGCTGATAATTGAGCGGACGGTCGGACTCTGCGCGCGGGGATTAGACGAAACCACACTGATGTCGCGCCCCATGACCTCCACTCCGACGAGTTTGTTGTGCAGCACACCGTTCTGGTCGGGCAGATATCCCTCAGGCCGGATTCCGATGTATTTTTCACCGTCGGGCAGGTCGGTTCCGGTCATAATGCGGTCGTCTCCGATGAACAGCTCTCCGTTTTCTGAGTGTCCCTCGTAAACGCTTATCGGAGGTGTTCCGAGGAATTTCGCGACGAATAGGTTGGTCGGGTCGTCGTATATGTTCTGCGGAACGCCGGTCTGCTGAATCACGCCGGACTTCATCACGACAATCATATCGGAAATGCTCATTGCCTCCTCCTGGTCGTGGGTGACGAATACGGTGGTGATCCCGGTTTCCTTCTGAATTCTGCGGATCTCCTCGCGGGTCTGAAGCCTGAGCCTTGCGTCGAGGTTGGACAGCGGCTCGTCGAGAAGAAGTACACGCGGCATTTTCACAAGTGCTCTCGCGATGGCAACCCTCTGCTGCTGACCGCCGGACAGCTCGCTGGGTTTTCGCTCCATCAGCTCGTCAATCTGGACAAGCCGTGCGATTTCGTGCGCTTTGTTTACCATTTCGGGCATTTTCATTTTATCCTTGCCGCGCAGGTTCTGAAGCGGAAAAATGATATTCCCGAGGACGGTGAGATGTGGGTAGAGCGCGTAATTCTGGAATACAAGTCCGACGCCGCGGTTTTCCGGCGGGAGCGAGGTAACATCGTCGTCGCCGAAATAAATTTTGCCGTCCGTCGGCTTTTGCAGACCGCATATCATACTGAGCACCGTGCTTTTTCCGCATCCCGACGGGCCGAGCAGACCGATCAGCTTTCCGTCCGGCAGAGTTATGCTGAAGTCGTTTACCGCAGTGACTTCGGTGCGGGATTTTTTATCAAGGCTCGGGAATTTTTTTGTAATACCCTGCAGAGTGACTTTCATGCCGTTTTCCCTCGAATGTTAAATTTGTTTTCTTTTACCCCTGATTATAGCAAATTTTTGCCTTATAATCAAGGTTTCGCAATATTTTTTGTAAGATTAAGCCGCTATTGGATGAGAATAACTGAATTAAATTTCCGCAGCTGACATAAATCGCAAGTTCGCTTCAAAACGACGTGAGTCAGGATTATGTTATTGTAATTTACGAAATCGAGGTATCCCATACGGCTGTCGCGAACAGGGTTAAGGTTGCTTGCAACCTAGCGGCCCCTGTGAGCTCACTCCACCCTTTCTGAGGTCGAGGATATCTATATCACGCCCGTGAGGCAGGCTGACCAGTCCGAAGTGATACCTCCACCATACGCACTACACGATAATTGATAACCCATTTTGAAGTTCTTGCCAATGACGAAGTCATTATGCTTCATTACAAGAAGCGTCCCGTCTCCCCCTCGTCCCCACACGAACTCACTTTATTTTGTCACGTGTTCCGCTCGCGGTATTCGGTCGGGGAGAGCTTTTCGTGGTATTTGAAGAATTTGTAGAACTGTCCGGCACTCTCGAAACCTACTGCGGCGGCTATCTGACCGAGCGACATTTTTGAGGTCAGAAGAAGCTGCTTTGATACCGCGATTTTTTTCTGGTCTATGTAACGCTTTATCGTTATGCCGTAGTGCGCCAGAAACTGCTTTGATATGTAGTCGCGGTTGTAGCTCAGCTCCTCGCAGACACTCTCTACCGTTATCGGGCTGCTGATGTTTGAGTTGATGTACTCCATCGTCCGCTGCATAAGGGGCTTTGCACTGCCCGGCTTTATGACAGTGTCGACGATTTCGTATATCAGCGACATCAAGAGCACCCCGCTTTTGTTTTTGTTGTGCCCGCTTCCTATCACCGTCGAGTACA
>JBJFHS010000298.1:0-8064 GCA_051893885.1 Eubacteriales bacterium | reverse complement strand
TTTTCAGCCTTTTTTCTCGCAAATAACGGCTTTTTCTCTGCTTTTTCCTTAGCCGGCTTTTTTGACTCAGCAGCATTGTTTATCAGCTCGTCCACAAGCGCCGCGTCGCCTATGCGTTTTTCGCTCAGTCCGCGCTTTGCTCTTGATTTCGCTTTTCTGATTGCGCGGTCTGCTTCAACGGCTTTTTTGTCGGCTTTGGCGGCTTTCAGCTTGACGTGCTTTTCCTTCGGCTTTTTTTCCGCCTCTCGCTCAGCCTTTTCCCTCTCGATTCTGGCGTCTTCATCCTCAAAAACCTCCGGCGGGATGGAGCGCGAGAAGTCGCAAAGCATATATACACTCTGTGAGGTGTTCGTGTTGAACTCCTTTACCATGAGGGTGCCGTTTGAGGACTTTGACGACAGCTTCCAGTGGATATTTTTCTGGCTGTCTCCGGGGATATATTCGCGGATGTTGCCGATTTCCGCCTTCTCGGTCGAAAACACTACTTTCGCGGAGTCGTTCGGTATATCGGTGGCGGAGGTCGACATTTTCATGTTCATGCCGAGCTTTCGCGGGAAGACGAGGACGTTTTCGTATATATCAACGTCGAGCCTTATCGAGAAAAGCCCGAGAAAGTCGGAGATATAAAGGCATCTCACGCCGATTTCGTACGTTCCGCGGTACCTGAACTGAGCAGTCTGATTGACAATATAGCTCGACAGAGGTGCAAGTGAGAGGTTAAGCGACTGCTCGGTGCATCTCACGCCGTCCTTTTCGGGAACGCTTATCACGGCTTCAATGAACGGGTAAGCGAACGGGGAGGCGTTTATTATTCTCAGCTCGTATTCAAGCGGCTGCATTTTCTCTACTTTTGTAATATCCGAGCCGACATAAATTCTGACAAGGGCTTTTCCGACAAGAACGTAGATGAGCGACACAATCGGGAGAAGCACTAAAAACCAGAACAGCAGCGCAGAAGCCGTAGCTCTGAGAGCCTGAGTGAACACAAGCGAAAACACGAGAAGCAGAGCATAAACTATCGCCGCCTTGTGAAATTTTACAAGCGGTCTTTTTATGTAGTTATCCATTTTCAGCTCATTTCTGTTTTTTATCTCTTTGTTTTAAAGGGTGCTTCAACACTGCGGAGAATTTCGCCGAGAATATCCGCCTGAGTTTCACGGTTCAGTCTTGCCTCCTGAGAGAGAACGATACGGTGCGCGATTCCCGGTATGAACACAAAGGCGATGTCTTCGGGGAGAACGTAATCACGTCCGCGGAGGAATGCGTAAGCCTGCGACAGCTTCATCAGAAGAAGTGATGCACGGGGGGATGCACCGAGCGAGAGCTTTGTCGACTTTCTCGTCGCGTGGATAAGTCTTACGATATAGCGGCAGATTTCCTCCTCAAGCGCGACCTGCTGTATAGCCGCACGGATTCCGCGGATGGTGTCAACATCTGTCACGGCGTTCACCTTTTCGAGGGGGTTGATGCCGCGTCTGTCGCTGATGATGTTGACCTCCTCCTCCTCAGTCGGGTATCCCATTGAGAGACGGATGGCAAAACGGTCGAGCTGAGCCTCGGGGAGAGGGTATGTTCCGACATATCCCGTGGGGTTCTGCGTTGCGATAACCATGAACGGGTCGGGCACTCTGTACGTCGTTCCGTCGACTGTTACCTTGGCTTCCTCCATCGCCTCGAGAAGTGCGGACTGTGTCTTCGGTGAGGCGCGGTTGATTTCGTCCGCGAGCAGGATGTTTGTCATGACAAGACCTTCTCTGAACTCGAACTGCTCCTTCTGTCTGTTGTACACGTTGAATCCGGTGATGTCGGACGCCATTACGTCAGGTGTGAACTGCGCTCTGTTGAAATCAAGTCCGGCTGAACGCGCAAGAGCCGCTGCAAGTGTGGTTTTACCTGTTCCGGGTACGTCCTCAATCAGCACGTGACCTCCCGAGAGCATTGCGGTGACGAGGAGAACTATCTCGTTGTGCTTGCCGATGACGACCTTTTCGACCTCCGAGATGAGAGCCTGAGCCGCCTTATAGGATACTTCACTGTTTGCCATCTTATGTGTGCGGAATATTGACCGCTTCCTCCGTTCTGTTTATATGGTAGAAAAAATATGTACTGATAATTATTTTATCATAATCCTTTTATAAATACAATAGTAAAACTATTTCAAGTGTTTATTTTTGTCACTATTGACAACAATTTTTTTGATTTTTTTGTTGTATTGCATAATTTTTTATGTTATACTATGTTGGAATAGCTCTGTCATAACACTATCCTGCAAAATGACAGAAACAAAACGGAAGAAAACAGCAAAAAATCCTCATTATATACATACGGAGGTAAAAAATGATTTACGACGTACTAATAATCGGAGCCGGCTGCACAGGGGTAATGACCGCCCGCCTGCTTTCCGAGTACAACTGCAGCGTATGCGTGGTCGAAGCCGCTTCCGACGCTGCGATGGGTGCGACAGGCGCTAACTCAGCCATAGTTCACGCGGGATACGATGCAAAGCCGGGAACGCTTAAGGCAAAGCTCAACGTGCGCGGAAACAAGCTGATGAAAAAACTCGCCTCACAGCTTGATGTTGAGCTGAAGGAAGTCGGCTCCCACGTCATCGGCTTCGGGGAAAGCGACATGGTGCACCTGAAGGAGCTGTACAAGAGGGGTGTGGACAACGGAGTCGAGGGACTTAAAATAATTTCCGGCGATGACCTGAGAAAAATGGAACCGAACGTCTCCGCCGAAGCTACGGCATCTCTCTGGGCTCCCACAGCTGCGATTACCTGCCCGTACGGAATCACGATTGCAGCCGCCGAAAACGCAGCGACAAACGGTGTGAAGTTCATCTTCAACTTCAGAGTAACCGACTCCACATATGTCGGCGGAACACACTACGTCACAAACGGTGAAGAAACCGTCGCGGCCAAATATGTTGTCAACTGCGCGGGAGTACATTCCGTCGACGTCGCAAAAATACTCGGCGAAAACGACTTCCCCATCAGCATCACACCGAGGAGGGGCGAATATATAATCCTCGATAAGGTGTGCGGAAATATGGCGAACTCAACCCTGTTTGTCTGCCCGTCGTCGAGAGGCAAGGGAATTCTGGTCAGCCCCACGATCCACGGAAACCTGATAATCGGGCCGAACGCATATCCGATTTCCGACGGAGACGACACGAGCACTACGGAGGCGGGACTTGAGGAAATCACGGCGGGAGCTAAGCGAATCATGCCCTCGGTCAACACGAGAATGGCGATAACCTCCTTCTCCGGCGTGCGTCCGACCCCCGACATTTACGATTTCTACCTCAAAAAATCCGAACAGATACCCGGTGTGGTTCACGCGGTCGGAGTTGAGTCACCCGGATTTGCCTCCTCTCCCGCCACAGCCGAATATCTCGTCGGGCTTCTTGAAGACAGCGGACTTAAGCTTGAGAAAAACGAGAACTACATTCCCACACGCCGCGCCGACGGAAACCACATCCAGTGGAACAGGCTCAGCGAGGAAGAAAAAGCCGAGGCGTGCCGCAGAAATCCCGCTTACGGACGAATAATATGCCGCTGCGAAACCGTTACCGAGGGAGATTTACTCGACGCGCTCGACTCCCCGATCCCCGCAGTGACAATTGACATGATGAAAAAGAGACTCAGAGCCGGCATGGGACGCTGTCAGGGCGGATTCTGCTCTCCGAGAGTAGCGTCCATCATAGCGGAGCGCACGGGAAAAACGCTTTCGGCAATAACCAAAAAGGGCGGCGGCTCGTGGCTTGTCAGCGACAGAGTAAACGAGGAGGTAGAATGACAATGACTGCACCCCACAAAAAGCTAATCATAATCGGCGGAGGTCCTGCGGGTCTTGCGGCAGCGGTATCGGCATACGACAGCGGACTTAAAGCCGACGACATCCTGATTCTCGAGCGAGACCGCGAAGCCGGAGGAATTCTGAACCAGTGTATTCACGCGGGATTCGGTCTGCACCGCTTCGGCGAGGAGCTCTCGGGTCCAGAATACGCCGGAAGATACATTGAAATGGTGCGTGAGCGCGGAATACGTGTAATGACCGACGCCATGGTGCTCTCTCTCACAAAGGACAAAGAAGTCACGTTCGTCTCGCCGGAAGCCGGATACAGCACAATGACAGCAGACGCGGTGATCCTCGCGATGGGCTGCCGTGAAAGAACGCGCGGAGCCTTGAACATCCCCGGAAGCCGTCCGTCAGGCATTTACACAGCGGGCTGCGCACAGAGATATATAAATATTGAAGGATATATGCCCGGCAAAAAGGTTGTGATCCTCGGCTCGGGAGATATCGGACTCATCATGGCTCGCAGAATGACCCTTGAGGGAGCCGAAGTCAAATGCGTCTGCGAGATAATGCCGTATTCGGGCGGACTCAGGCGAAACATAGTCCAGTGCCTCGACGACTTCGGTATTCCGCTCAGGCTGTCGCACACCGTCACCGAAATCCGCGGAAAAGACAGGGTTGAGGGCGTCACGATAGCCGCAGTCGACGAAGCAAACGGACGAAAGCCGATCCCGGGAACGGAGGAATACATCGAATGCGACACGCTGCTTCTCTCAGTCGGTCTGATTCCGGAAAACGAGCTGACACGCGGCGCGGGAATCTCGCTCGACAGAATGACAAACGGCGCGAGCGTAAACCAGTTCAGAGAGACGGAAATCGAGGGAATCTACTCCTGCGGAAACGTGCTGCATGTACACGACCTTGTGGACTACGTTTCGGAGGAAGCGGCGATTGCAGGCGAACACGCGGCGGAAAAAATCCTCGGAAAGAGCGCGGAGACTGTCAGACAGCTTGAAGTCAGAACCGGCTTCGGCGTAAGATACACGGTTCCCGAGAGACTTGACCTGACCGCGGAGCCGAAACCGCTGAGAATTTTCTTCCGTGTGACGGACATAATAAAAAAAGTCCAGCTCATAGTCGAGTCGGAGTCGGGCGAAATACTCGTAAAGAAAGCAAAGAGCGCGGTCGCACCCGGAGAAATGGAGTCGCTCGAGATACCTGCCGAAAAGCTGAGCGAGCTCATCAGATCGGGAGACGGAAGCATAAAAGTATATCTCAGAGAAATCGGAGGTGCGGAGAAATGATTACGAAAGAACTGACCTGCGTCGTTTGTCCCGCCGGATGCAAAATCAGCGTGGTTCTCGACGAAAACGGAAAAATCACCGGAATGAGCGGATACACCTGCGCGCGCGGTCAAAAATACGCCGAAAGCGAGGTCACAGCCCCGGTCAGAACGCTGACTTCAACCGTTGAATTACTGACCGACGGCGGCAAAAAGATGCTCCCCGTCAGAACCGACAAACCCATTCCGAAAGGAAGCCTGTTTGAAGCGATGCGTCTGGTGAGAAAGATCCGCGTCACTTTCCCGGTCAAAATGGGGGACGTTATAGCGGCAGACTTCATCGAGGACGGAACCAACCTCATCGCCTGCAAGGATTTTGAATAATTTATCCAACATTAAATGTAATGAATAAAACAAAAAGCAGGATACGCTTATGTACCCTGCCTTTTTATTTGATAAAATCAATATCTCTTGGGGAAGCCGCCGTTGTTCTGCTGATTTGACTGGTTCTGATTGCGGTTTTTGCCCATGTTGAGCATTTCCAGAATCTCGTTGAAGTCGTCGTCGGAGATGGGGGAGTCGTCGGTCTTTTCCTTCTTCTCTTCCTCTTTCTGCGCAGCGGTGTCCTTTGTGACAACTACCTGCTCCTTTACGCCGGACTTGATTTTGCCGGAGGTAAACGGTCTGATAGTGCTCTCAGCCTTCTTGTTGAAGGAAGCGTCAAATTCATTTTTATTCTGGAATCCGGTTGCAATAATGGAGACCTTCATTGTGTCTTCAAGGTTTTCGTCAAACGCAGCACCGAAAATGACTGTCGCGTCTTCCGCAGCTTCCGAGCTGATGAGTTCAGATGCAATATTAATGTCGTCAAGACCGATATCCGGGGACGCGGTGATGCTGATGAGTATTCCCTTCGCGCCGGTGATGGTTGTCTCGAGAAGCGGGCTGGAAATAGCGGCCTTTGCTGCTTCGGTAGCCTTGTCCTTGCCTTCGGCGACACCGATACCCATATGAGCATAGCCGGCGTCCTTCATGATGGAGGTTACGTCAGCGAAGTCGAGGTTGATATACTGCGGCACGTTGATAAGCTCAACAATGCTCTGAACGCCGTGAAGAAGGACATCGTCCGCCACCTGGAACGCATTCATGAGAGTTATCTTTTCACCGACTTCTTTGAGTCTTTCGTTCGGGATTATGATAAGAGAGTCAACATACTCCTTGAGCTTTTCTATTCCGGACTCTGCCTGTTCCATTCTCTTTTTGCCTTCAAACGCGAACGGCTTTGTCACAATACCGACGGTAAGGATTCCCATTTCCTGAGCAAGACGAGCAACTACCGGAGCTGCACCTGTTCCCGTTCCGCCGCCCATACCTGCGGTGACAAACACCATATCTGCACCCTCAAGAGCCTCTTTGATAACCTCTTCGCTCTCCTCGGCAGCCTTTTCACCGACTTCGGGATTGGAACCTGCTCCGTGTCCCTTTGTTGTCTTTTCACCTATGGCGATCTTTAATGTGGCATTGGACTTTACAAGAGCCTGCATATCGGTATTGATGGCGATGAATTCTACCCCTTTGACGCTGTTTGTCATTCTGTTCACAGCGTTATTACCGCCGCCGCCGACACCTATAACCTTTATATTGACACCGCTTTCGTAGTTATTATCATCAAGTTCAAATGGCATTTTATTGCCCTCCTTACCGGTAAAATCTTAATTAATTTAATTCTTCCTGCATACAATGATCAGATATATATTTTCCTAAAGTATATAATACAATATGTAAGAAGATTTTGCAATAGTTTTTTCTGAAAAAATCCTTTAATTTTCACGATAATTATTGTATATTCGTGCAGAAGCGATTATTTTGCCCCTTTAATCGAGCTCAAGCTGCATATCAAACCTGACCGACGCCTCTCCTACCGTTGTCAGATCGATCTTGGCCGGCGAGGTGTTTTCTTCAGCCAGCTTGTCTATCGTACGGTAAGCCATTCTCAGCTTCAGGTCGCAGTCGGTTTCGCTTCCGAATTTCAGGATATATTTGCTCTGAGCCTGCATTGTTATCGCATACTCGTCGGATAAGTCAATTTTGTCAATAATGCCGCCTGCAAAAAGCTCTGACGACATGACCTCAGTGAGGATATTTCGGATGAACCTCTCGTCACGGGCCGACACAAACTCAACCGCGCGTCCGCTGACAGAATACGACACCGCCGGAAGTACGAGCTCGATAAGCCCCTTTTCTCGTGCCTGTCCGCGGTCAATTGTTCCCAGCACTCTGAGCGACGGAGAGAGAATGACATATTCGCCCCAGATGTCTGCAAAATACAGCTCGCTGTCGTCCTCAAGAGCTATGGATACCGAGCGCGGAAGGGTTCGCGTTATCTCGGCTGACTTAATGTACGGACATCGGAACGTGATATCGGCTGAAACCGTCTCCTTGTCAAAGGAATAAAGGTTGTCCCCCAGTGATATTCCGGATGAAGCTAAAATTTCGCTTTCATCGTATATGCCGGAGCCCGACGCCGAAAACGTGTCTATCACGAAAACCAGCTTGTACGCCGTGACAACAAATACGGCAAGCACAATCACGACGACGAGCGCGGTGATAATTGTGTTTTTGTGGTCGTAGAAGCGTTTTCGGGCAATCGCACGCTGTTTTGCAATCTGCTCGTCCGTGCGCCCCCTCTCCTCAATTGAGTCAAAGAGGTTTATTATGCGCTCTATTATCAGCTTCAGCGGTCTGTCACTCTCGCTCTGACGGACTTTCTCGCCGCCGCGCTGTGACGATGGACTGTCGGGCCGATAGGTGTACGAGCGGGAATCGGCTCTGCGGGATGTGTCGGCGCGTCTTTTTCCGGCGTACGGATGGGCTTCGGAGTAGGCGCGCGCCCGTTCTCTCTGCCTCTGCGAAAAGCTCTGACCGTTTGAATAGGCGTAATTTTTCACCCTTGACGCCGGTTCGGTTTTTCCGTATTCGCT
>JBJFHS010000297.1:0-8092 GCA_051893885.1 Eubacteriales bacterium | reverse complement strand
AGCTTTTCGATGACTATAATCTCCAGCTTTCCCGCTCTGTGGAGGACACCATAAACGACTACATTGACGATTTTGTAACGGAGTACGCCGAGGGAAGCAAAAGCAAGCTCAACGCCGCTCTCGGAAATTACGGCATCAACATGAAGATGCTGAAAAAAATTTACCTCAGAGATGAAAAAACCTCGGCTCTGTATGACGCTCTCTACGGCTCAGGAGGAATTATCGGGCTGACCGACGAAGACAGAGCGGATTACCTGAACGAAAACTACGTCAGAGTCCGCCACATTTATGTAAACAACGCCTACACCTACTCCTACGACGAGGACGGAATGCCTGAATACACGGAGGAAGGGTTGCAGAAGACGCGCTCTCTGACGGCTGAGGAGCTCGAGGCAAAACAGGCTCTGATTGACGCGATAGACGTTTCTCTCGCAGAGGGCGGCGACTTTGAGGAGATATACGAGGCGTTTTCCGAGGACCAATACTATAAAAACGGATATTATATCTCCGAAAACATGGACTTTATCGACGACGTGAAGGAAAGCGCGTTTGAACTTGAGGTCGGTGAATACGTAAAAATCGAGTCAGACTATGGCACGCACTATATAATGCGCCTTGATATGGACGATAAGCCGTGGGAAAGCGAAGACAACAAGGATTTCTTTGAGGATTACGACACCACGGTTTCGGAGGAGCTGTTCGCGGAAATGGTTGAGAGCCGCATAGATTTGGTTGAGACTGACGACGAAATTCTTTCGCAGTACACTATGGAAGAATCTCCGATAAACTACAGATTCTGATTAGTCAGACTCGCAGGGAGGTACAAAATGGAAAAAAGCACCATATTCACCGAGCTGGAACTGAAAAATTTAAGACTGCCGTCGAGACTTGTGCGATCTGCCACCGAGCTGTTTGCCGCACTCCCCGACGGACACACCAATCCGATTGAGGCTGACTATTACGCCGAGCTGTCGCATGAGCCGCTGGGACTGATCATAACGGCACACACCTGTGTTTCCAGTGAGGGCAGGAGCAATCCGTATCAGAACGCGCTGTGGGACGACGAATTTATTCCTGACGCCGAAAAAATCGCAGCTGCGGCGAAATCGGGCGGAATTCCGACGGTAATGCAGCTCGGTCACGGCGGGATGAAAGCGGTCGGAAACAACGGCGGGCTGAAGGTGCTGGCCCCGGACAACATGAGCGCGGAGGAGATAAAAAGCACAGTAAAAGCCTTTGCTTCAGCAGCAGTCAGGGCAAAAAAGGCGGGCTTTGACGGGGTAATGCTCCACGGTGCGCATATGTACCTTTTGTCGCAGTTTTTCTATCCCGAGTACAACCACAGGACGGACTCATACGGAGGATGTGCCAAAAACCGATTCCGAATAATCCGTGAGGCGGCGGAGGAGATAAAAAAGCTCTGCGGGGACAACTATCCGCTTCTGCTCAAAATCAACGGTGACGACCGGGATGACACTGAGGAATACCACGCGGATATCGAAAAAATCCTGGAGATTTCGGCTGAGTGCGGCATAGAGGCGGTCGAAATTTCGGGATACAGCTCATGCCGTGGAGGGGCGCAGTCTCCGTATTTTATAAAAAATATCGCACGGCTGAAGAAGGTGTCCCCGCTTCCGCTTATTGAAGTCGGCGGAATCCGATCGACCCGTGACATTCTCGACGCGCTTGAAGCCGGAGCGGACGCCGTATCGCTCTCCAGACCTCTCATATGTCAGCCGAATTTACCCTCAATAATACGCGATTCGTGCGGAGACGCCGTGTCGGAATGCGTCAGCTGCGGCCACTGCTTCAAGCCCCTTGTCGAATGCAAAGGAATACGGTGTCCGATAAAATCAAAGAATAATAAAAAATAAGAAGGTATAAATATGTCGGAAAAGCGTGAAATATTGCACAATGCGTTTGTTATCAAAAAGGCCTACGATTCATTGTGGGATGACATTTCTGAGAAATATAAGCTCACAAGAGCGGAAATCGACGTTATAGGGTTTCTCGCCAACAATCCGAATCTCGACACTGCGAGAAATGTGGTTGAGTACAGGATGATAGCCAAAAGCCACGTCTCAAAGGCGGTGGAGCAGCTGATCGAACGCGGTTTTTTAATGAGCAGCAAGGACTCAAAGGACAGGCGTCAGATTCACCTTATGCTGACCGATGCGGCTAAGTCCGCGGTCGAGGATATCATTCAGCGTCAGATTGCATTTACCGAGAAGATGATAAACGGCATCAGCGAAGAAGAGCGCAGTTTTTACCTCAGAATATCGGAAAAGATTGCGCAGAACGCCTCAGGTATAATGGAGGACAAAATCTGATTTTGAAAACAATCAAAAAAAATCTCCCGAAAAATACAATCGGGAGATAATTTTTTTGTCAGGATTATTTTGCGGCGGCTGCACGTGCTGCGATGACTTTGTTTGCCTTGTCGAGCATACCGGAGTCCTGACGCTGTGCCATGACGAGCCTCCAGTAGAAGCCCTTGAGTTCGAGAAGCTCCTGATGAGTTCCGAATTCCACGACGTGACCCTTGTCGAGAACCACAAGACGGTCTGCGTTGCGAAGTGTGGAGAGTCGGTGTGCAATTGCAAAGGTAGTTCTGTCCTTTGTGAGCTTGTTGATAGCGTCCTGAATCAGCTTTTCCGTCTCTGTGTCGAGCGCGGCTGTCGCTTCATCGAGGATGAGTATCTTCGGGTTGTGGATAAGCGCACGGGCAATTGCAACACGCTGTCTTTCACCGCCGGAGAGGGAATAGCCCTTTTCGCCGACCATGGTGTTGTAGCCTTCGGGGAGGTTTACAATGAAGTCGTGTGCGTTTGCGAGCTTTGCGGCTGCGATGACTTCTTCATCAGAGGCGTGCGGCTTTGCGTACTTGATGTTGTCGCGGATCGAGCCGGAGAACAGGTGCGTCTCCTGAAGTACAACGCCTATCTGAGAACGGAGCGCGTTCTGAGAGATGTCCTTGATGTTTACGTTGTCGATCTCAATCGCGCCGTCTGTCACATCATACAGTCGCATAAGCAGGTTGATGAGTGTCGTCTTACCCGAGCCGGAGTGTCCGACGATACCAATCATTTCGCCCTTCTTTATATCAAGATTGATATTTTCGAGGACGGGGTTGTATGTATCATAGCCGAATGTGACATTTTTGAACTGTACGTCGCCCTCAATGGAGATATCAATAGGAAGACCGATATCGGCAACCTCGGGCTGTTCCTCGAGAATCTCAAGCACCTTGCCGAGTGAAGTGAGGAAGTTTGAGATATTTCTCGGGATAAAGGTTATCCAGAGCAGAGGACCGTAGATGATGTTTGAATACGAGTTAAACTGGTGCAGTTCACCGTAGCTCATCGTACCCTTGAAGAGCATATAGTTTCCGTAGAACAGAATCAGGTAGCTTCCGAAACGGACTGCGAATCCGAGAAGCGGGAATACGGTGTCGAACAGAAGCGCGTTGTGTTCAGACTGAGCTGCGGAGCGGTTTGTGCGCTTGTGGAAGGTCTCGATTTCACGTTCCTCGTTACCGAACGCCTTGACGACGCGGATACCGTTGAGCACATCCTGCAAAAACAGGTTGACATGGTGTGCGAGGATCCAGTTTTTGACGTTGAGGTTCTGCATGGTGCTCCAGAATTTCGCCACGAGATATACGACGAGCGGAATCGGGATGAATACGAACAGGCTCATGATAGGGCTGAGTATAAGCAGGAACACAAGAGCGAGGATGAACGACGCGCCCTGTGTGAAAAGGCTCGGAAGCTGGTTCGTCATGAAGTCCTGTACAACGTTTACGTCTCCTGTGATACGTCCCATAAGGTCGCCGGTGGATTTGCGTGAGATGGACGAAATGGACAGTGTGGAGATTTTTTCGTAAAGCAGGGTGCGCATCATCAGAGTGAACTTGTTGCCCGAGATTGCGGACAGACGGCTCTGGATGACTCCGAGAATACGCTGGACGAGGTCAATTGAAATAATCGCAATGAATATCGCGACGAATGCGTGAAGGTTGGGGTCGGAGAGCGAGTTTACCGGCCGGATTGATTCGTTTGTGAGGTAGTCGTTGACGGCAACCCTCTGAATCGCGGGGAGCACGAACTGGATTATAAGTGTGAACACCGACACGAACAGGGGGAAGAAGAGCATCAGTCTCAGACCCTTTGTGAGACCCCACAGCTTCTTGTAGACCTCCTTGGTGTTGCGGCAGAACGGGCAGAGCTTTGTGCCGTGTATGAACGGACGGCCGCACTTGGGGCAGAAACGCTCGGGGTCGTTGTTGACTACAGGTTCTCCGGGAGCCCTTTCTTCGCGCCGTTTCTTTGCAAGGTCTTCGCAGGCGTGAACCAGTACGGAATATCTCGGCAGGTTTCGTCCGCTGAGGAAACGGCATATAAGTGTGGTTATGCCGTCGACTTCAGCATAGAACGCGCAGTTTCCGTACAGCACCTCGGTTGAGAAAATTGTGCAGTGGGAGAGGTCGACTTCTTTTAAAATTTCACCGTTGAGTATGCAGAATATCCGTCGGTCGGTTACAAGTGTCCAGCCGCTGACGAATTTGTCCTCAATTACGTTGAACGGTACAACGTACATTAATTTTTCGCCTTCCTCGGCAGATGAGTCATACGCCGCTCTGTCAAGCTCGGGCAAATCGTACATCAGTTTCATAATTTAACTGCCTTTCGATTCTGATTGCGGATGATAGCGGTAATCAGATATAAATCTCTATGTACTTGTAGCTCAGCTTGTCGAGCTTTGAGGGGTCGGGGATGACGAAGCAGTTTCCGTCCATATCGGAGATGAAAATTCTCTTGTCCTCGAGCACGCGGATGTTTGAGAAGGGGTTGTTAAGTACGATTGACGCGCTTCCCGCAGTTGTGTCAGCTTCCCAGTAGGTGTAGCCGAACTTTTCCTTTGCGGAGGTTATCTTTTTGATCTCCGGAGTGAAGTAGCGGACTTCAAGCTCGTCGTTAATGAGCTTTACGGTGTCCTTGTCAAATATGTTGATGTTTCGTATCATGCCGATTTCCGCGCCGCGACCCTTGATTCTCGAGTCGGGTTCTCTTACGGAGAGGAACTCGTCGGGGGCGGTTACGGGGAACGAGCGGCGGATGACGACTCTCTCGAAGAATTCTTCGTTGCCCTCGGCGTTGATTATCTTCAGCGAGATGAGTCCGCCGGCAGAGAGTGAGAACCACGCGTTTTCGGGTGTTAAATTGATGGATTCTCTGTGCTTGAAAAGGTCGTCGGCGTTGACTTCCTCACTTTCACTGTCTTCGGAATCGGCCTTTTTTTCTTCAGCCTTGTTTTCGGCTTTTTTAGTCTCGGCTTTGTTTTCCTTTTTGACTTCGGATTTATTGTTTTCCGCAGCTTTTACGGAATTTTTTTCCTTTGTTTCCATGATATCATTATCCTCCTGACTGTAAAATAATCACATTCCGGCGAGAACCTTCTTCATTGCCTCGCTCTGGAGAGTAAACAGCTTGTAGTAAACTCCGCCCTTTGCGAGAAGCTCATCCGGAGGTCCTTCCTCGGCGATTTCACCGTTTTCGATAACAAAGAGATAGTTGCAGTCCTTGAGTGTGGAAAGTCTGTGCGCAATTGTGATGCAGGTACGTCCTTCGACCAGCTTTGAGAGGGCGTCGCCGATAAGACGTTCGGTTTCGGTGTCCATAGCGGCTGTAGCTTCGTCGAGAATGAGAATGGAGGGGGAAAGCAGGAGCGCACGCGCTATCGAAACTCTCTGTCTTTCACCGCCGGAGAGGGAACGGCTGCCCGAGCCTACCTCGGTTTCATATCCCTCGGGGAGACGGACAATGAAGTCGTGTGCGTTGGCGGCTTTTGCGGCTGCTATGACTTCCTCCATTGTGGCGTCGGGGCGTGCGTAGCGGATATTGTCTGCGATAGTTCCGCGGAAGAGGAATATCTCCTGCGATACAATTGCGATATTGTGCCTGATCGAGGACATTTTTATCTTTTTGAGGTCAACTCCGTCAATCAGAATCTGTCCTGAGATCGGGTCGTACATACGGGTGATTAAGTTTACTATCGTACTCTTTCCGCTTCCCGTGTGTCCCACAAGGCCGATGTTGTCGCCGGGGTGGATTTTGATGTTGACGTCCTTGAGGATGGGGCGGTTGGGATTGTAGTGGAAGGATACATCCTTGAATTCGATATCTCCCTCAAATTCCGGCTTTTCCACGGCGTCGGGTGCGTTCATTACGTCAGGCACCATGTCGAGTATCTCAAACATTCTCTGCGCCGCGTTGATGGTGTCGGTGATGAGGTTTGTAAAGGTCGAGAAGAACTGGAGAGGGCCGAAAATCATTCCTATGTATCCGAGGTAAGTCGTGAATTCACCGTATGTCATGCTTTCGCCCATTACGGAGAGACCGCCGAAGCCCCAGATCATCTGCGAGGACATACCGATAAGCAGGCTGACTATCGGGAATATTGTAAGAGAGGTGATGTTGACTCTCAGGTTTGCGTTGAAGAGTCTTTCGGAATACTTGTAGAAACGGTTTGTTTCCTCAGCTTCCTTTGCGAACGCTTTGACAACTCTGATACCGTTCAGGGAGTCGCCGAGCATGGAGTTGAGCGATGAGGAAGCTCTCCACTGCTTTGAGTACATTCTCCACAGTCTCGGAAGCATTACGCGGAAGATGACTACAATAATCGGAACCGGCACGAACACCATAAGTGTCAGCTTCCAGTTCAGGGAGAACAGGAAGAATGTCAGACCGATGAAGTTAAGCACGTTGATTACGAAGTTCGGCACTCCGTCGATGTAGAAGCTGCGGATTTTATCTGCGTCGTAGTTTACACGGTTGATAAGACGGCCGGTAGACTGGTTGTTGAAATACGAGAGAGACAGACCCATGAGAGCGTCGAACACATTCTGCTTCATTTTGTTTGTCATTCGTGTTGACAGCTTTGCGTTTGCACGGTTCTGTAAAATGTTGATTCCGAGCGAGACGAGAGCCAGAGCGACGATTACCGAAAGCACGATGAACAGCTTTGTCACGGTGTGCCATTTACCGGAGGCGGAAATGACGTTGTCGTAGAGGATTCGTCCGTTGATGATAGGCGAGATAAGGGAGATTGCTGAGCTTGCGAGCATACAGATGATTACCGTGATTGCCTGCGCCTTATACGGGATTAAAAACTCGAGAAGTCGTTTTACAATAGCGCCCTTTTTCTGACAGTGCGTGCAGACTCGTCTGTATTGATTTTCATATACCTGACCGCATTTCGGACACTTTGCGTTGAACTGCTCGAAAATCTGGTCGTCATCGTTTACTTCGGCTCCGCGGAGGAATTTGTCGATTATTTCACAGAACGCGAACAGCTTCTGACGCTTTGCATTGGTGCAGTAAGCCTTGATCTGCGTTGTGGCGTCTTTGTTCCATTCCTCGCTTATGCGGTCCCGCTCCTCTTTTTCGGCGTTTTCGGGGATATCGGGGCGCATTGTGGTGTGCTCTGATACGAGAAGCCGGTTCGAGGACATACAGGTGTCGACAGTCAGATCGGAGTTGTAATCCATCGAGAAGCAGTCGACATACTTTACGTAAGCGGCGTCAGGTATTTTGCCGAAATCGTCGTAGTCGCGGGAGTGTGTGGTTTTCTTTTTCGGGATTGAATCGGGGTCTGCGTTGAGACGGTGTATCAGGCGCTTGTCCTTTTCGTAAATCAGCCATGACTCACCGAAATTTCCGTCGAGATCCAGATCCATGCGCACCGCCATCGTCATATCGTCAAGGGACAGTCCGGCCTCTGTGATGGATGACGCAGCAGCAGATGTGAGTTTGTCAAGCGGAAGCATAATAGTCACATGCCTTTCCTGGAATTTTACCGCAGATACGGTAATTCATTCCTCGCCGCAGTATTTCAGTCCGGCGGGAAGAGATAAGAGTCCGTGTATATTATTATAATGTAAACTTTCATAATTTTTCTTCACACGGAGATTCTTTTGTGCTATAATGAGCTTACTAAGTAATAGTCTGGTTCACACAACTGATGCAAAAGATATTTAATAACTTTCACATAGTCTATTTATAATATCCTTAATTATTCTATTTTGCAATAC
>JBJFHS010000296.1:0-2072 GCA_051893885.1 Eubacteriales bacterium | reverse complement strand
GTAGTGGAGCGAGCTCGCAGGGACCGCCGAGACCCTGCTCGAGACAGCCGGATGGGACACCGTGATACAGTAACTTGAGTTTATTGTTGTCCTGACTCGCGTCGTTTTTTAGCGAACTAACGATTCAGTCAGCTGCGAACAATAAATTAAGTTATTCTTCACCATGCACGCGAGTCCGTATTAAGAACAATGTAAGTTACTATATCAAGGTATTCCATACGGCTGTCTCGAGCAGGGTTAGCGGTCCCTGCGAGCTCACTCAACCCTTTCTGAGGTCGAGGATATCTAAATCCACCCGCGAGGCAGGCTGACCCGTCCGAAGTGATACCGCCACCATAGCATTTCACGATAAATGATAACAACGTATGAAGTTCTTGCCAAGCTTCTTACAAGAAGCGTCCCGTCTCCCCCGTCTCCCCCGTCCCCACTGCACATATAAATTTACAATATATTATGGATTTTTTGGCGGGTTATATTGTATAATATTCAAATAAAATAACTTTTTCAAGGTATGGATATGATTCTGAAGCGAATTGCTGCGGCTGTTGTGGGGGCGGGGATGCTCCTGTCGGCAACATCCTGCGGCTTTGTTATAATAAACGATATGTCGGGAGAGACCGAGAGCGAGACGAGTGCTGAGGAAGCCGGAAAAGCCGAAACGGGCTCTGCCGAGACAAAAAAGAGCTACACCAAGTACGTCTCCGGCGAAAACCCGAAGGAAATTGCGGAGAAATACATGGACGAGCTGCCCGAGCGCGATTACGACGGCGCGGCATTCTTTATCACCACGACGAACGCCGGCTACATCTCGCCCGAGAACACGGAGAACACCGTCTCCCGGCTTGCGATGATACGTAACGCAGAGGTCGAGGATCGGCTCAACATCACGCTCATCACGACCGTCACGGACAGCAGCACGATGCTCGCGGAGCTGAAGAACGCTATCGCCTCCGACTCGTACTACACCGATTTGCTGATGCCGCAGATTTACACCGTGGGCTCGTTCAGGATGGCGGACACGCTCCTCAATATGCGCACGCTTCCCTTTTTCGACCTCGACAAGCCGTATTTCAGCGCCGCCTCGTCCGACATGACCTCGGGTGGATATTCAACGTACGGTGTGGCGGGGGATGCCTCGATTTCGCCCTCGTCGTTTGCCGCGGTTTACATGAACAAGTCGATTCTGTCTTCAGCCGGAGCAAATATCGACGAAATCTACTCGATGGCGAACAGCGGAACGTGGACGTGGGACGAATACATCAGGCTCACCGAAGCCGTGAACACGCTGAGCGACGACACGGGAGTGCATTACTACACCACAACTGCCGAAAACACCGCGTCCCGACTTCCCGACCTCATCTTCAAGTCGAGCGGCAACGACTACATCAGCGCGGGGATAAGGCGAGTTCCGGTCGTAGGTTATTCCGTCAAAAACACCGAAAAGACGATGGATAACCTGTACAAAATATACAGCGACAAAAACAAAATAACCGACTCAAGCGCGGGCGGAATCAACATTTTCTCCAAAGGCGAGGCGGCGTTCCTCATCGACTACCTCTACGTGATGTCGTGGATGACGAATTCCGCCGCCGACTGGGGTATTCTGCCGCTGCCGAAGGAGGAGGAAAAAGACGAATACCGCACGCTGATTGCCAACACGGAGGCAGTTTTCGCGGTTCCGAAAAACCACACAAACGGTGAGTTCGCCGCGATAACGCTCTCCTGCCTCAACGCCGCGTCCTACGGCTACATCTACGACGAATACGTGAACTACAACATGCTCCACGTGCTCCGCGACAACGACAGCGTGAATATGCTTGATCTGATTCTGGACACGCCCTCGTTCGACTTCGCCTTCGCTTTCGGCAACGCCTACCCCACCATCGCCTCCGCAACCTATCAGCTGATCCGCGACGTAGCCCCCAAAAACAACCTCGAAGAATACTACGCCGACCGTCAGAAAAAAGCCAACGAGGTAATGCGCGAATATTTTGATCTGAAATACTGAGGTGGGGGAACGAGGGGACGCGGGGAGAACGGACGCTTCTTGTAAGAAGCTTGGCAAGAACTTC
>JBJFHS010000295.1:0-8167 GCA_051893885.1 Eubacteriales bacterium | reverse complement strand
CGTCAGGCTCGCGAACATCAAATCCGGCCTTCTCGGCTGCTTTCATGGTCGCTTCACGTCTGGCGGTGTCGAAATTTGCGGGAACGGTAATAATCACCTGATTGATCTGCTGACGAATCTGATTCTGCGCGTATCTCTTAAGATGTGCCAGAATGCGCGCGCTGATCTCCTCGGGCGTCTTATCCGGCACTTCCGGCGACAGACCTCTCGTTGAAGGATTGCCCATCTGGCTTTTGATGGATTTGGCAACCTTTTCGGGATACTTTTTGTACTGTTCTCGCGCGTAGTCTCCTACGATGACCTGGTCTTCATAATAATAAACACAGGAAGGCAGTGTTTTGGAGCGGCTTCGGGTATAGCTCACTTTACCTTCAATGCCGGTTCCCGAATCCATAACGCGATCTATGTCAATCGGGCTCGCTATAATTCTGCCGTCTTTCATCACCTGAGCAAACGAGATAACGCTGTTGGTAGTACCCAAATCAATACCGATATACATATTATAACCTCCTGTGTTTTACCGATTGTTCTGATAATCTTCCTGAAGTACCGGGTAAGAAATAACAGTATTGCCCAGCTTCCATCCGGATGAGATGACCTTTACCGCAACCGCCTCTCCTTCTTTTATCGGAGCAGTGCGCTCAGGCAGAGGTTCAAACCGGCATCCTTCCATTTGCTCAAGTGTCAGCCTCTGTGTCGAATGCGGAGCAAATCTGCTTGCCGGAGATATTCCCGCATCGCGCAAAAAGCTGAGAAGACGGTCCATAAATGCAGGGATTCCCTCAACCGCATACGGCAGCTTTTCTCCGCTCTTCTTCAGTTCCATGAAGGCTCTCTTCTGAAGATACAGCGAATCGATAAGGAACCCATACTTTTCGTTGTTAAGTGCGGAAAAGAAGGATGCGATCTCCTGCTGCTTCAGCTCCTCCAGCTTGTCTTCAAAGTCGGCGTCGGCAGCCTCTACAAGCTCCCTGTACTCCTGCAGTTCCCTGCGTGCAAGGTACACCTCACGGCGCAGCGCAGAAATATCGGTCATCTGATCTATTTCGTTGTCACCGTTGCTTTCCGCAATATCATAAGCAATGCTGTTCAGTATATTTTTCAGACATACTCTGCTGTATTTTCTGCCGAGCTTGAGTATGGCATCGCGTTCCGCCTTTCCGGCAAGCTCCGGAATACACTCAAACATCGCCGCGAGAACGAACTGCTCCTGCGAATAATGATATTTTTCGGTGTCCGAGTATTTTCCCGCAACCATCGCATCGGCTTTTTTGATTGCAGCTTCATCTCCTGCCATTCCGGTGTAGATCTGATCAACAACCTTATTGGCCCATGCCGCAAGCTCACCTCTCACACTTCGCTCCGAAAGGTTCATGCTCTCGGCACGTGCCCTGATATCGCCGTCTTCCAGGTAGAATTCGGGAATGAACGGCTGTACTGTTTTCCGGCATACGGCGTAATTGATCGCAGGATCGTTCAGGTAAGCCCGAATCATCAGATTCTCCAGCTTTACAGTCTTACGCATTTTTTCGGACGAAAGTTCGTTCTTACTCTTTTCGTCGACAATATCCAGAATGCTTTTGATTATTCTGTCAGATACATTTTTCTTCCTCAGGATATTCATTTGTCTCCATTCTCCTTAAATGTTAAATAATTTCGTATACCGCCTGATTCTCCGTGTAAACCATGCGCCTCAGTTTCGGATTGAGAGCTTCATTCTGCAGTGCTCCGTCTCCTTCCGCCGCATGAACGATATATACCTGAGCCGGATTTACCTTACAGATAAAGTCGATCAGATCCTGATAATCGGCGTGAAGGGTAAAATCCGCATTGATACGCGTGTGATTGGGATACTTTGTCATATCACATCCGATATGCTCAAAAACAATGATGGGCTTTTCGGGCCGGTTGTTGTTTCTCCACTCCGATAACGGTCTGATGTAATCCGGAAGCCGGAACGTATCGGATGTCCGCTCATAATACCGTGCCAGTTCCCACAGGTTTGGTTCCAGATAGATCTGGCTTTTCGGAAATGTATCCGCAGAAATCATTTCGTCAAGCATCGCCAGTATCTCCAGACCTTTTGTCAGCTGGGAAACCGGAATGACAAATTTTGAGTTGCGTGACAGCGCTTCATACATCCGATTTCCGACGTTTGACAGCGCATTCCGGCTGTACACTTCATAATCCGGTTTATTCGCATGAGTGCCGCAAAGGATCATGATTTCAGGCCTGATACCGGCGGGCAGGCTGTACGGATATGTAAGCGAAGTGTTATATGCCGCAAAATCTCCCGTATAGAGGACTGTTTTATCCCTGATCTTGATGTATACCATTGCGGCACCGGGGACATGACCGGCATGGAACAGAGAAAAACAGCACTTCTCACCGTTCAGAGTCTGAAAACACGCTTTTTCACGGTACTGTATCGTCTGAATTCGGTTCATTATCAGCTCGCACAGAATCCGATTGTGGAAACGCAGATCGTCGGTATCCGCACCGATATATTCAGCGATCGTCGCCGCCAGCTGATACCGTACAAACTCCTTGGTCTGCTCCGTCATGTAGATCTTTGCGTTCTTGCATACCGCTGCGGTATATGCAATCGCACCCATGTGATCGAGATGTGCGTGGCTCACAAATATCGCATCGATGGTCTCCGGCGAAGGGATTTCAGGATGTTCCGTGTATGCACTGCCTGTCCGGGTGCCACAGTCGAAAAGAATGCGGGTACCGTACAGTTCAAGGAGATAACAGGAGCCCCCGATGTCCGCGCCGGAGAGTATTGACAGTTTATTCATTCTTTCTCCTTAAAACACAATTGCCTTTCAGCTTTTTTACATATTGAAGCTCATGCAAAAAGCCCGAATATATACTTTATGACCTTAATTAATACATATATTGCTGCGCCGGCAAGCATAACTGCCAGAGAAATAAGTATCATTGCTAAATGAACCATTATGGTAATGGCATAACAATATACTAACGCAAGTATTCCCCGTATGAAAATATTTTTATTTTTGTCAATTAAATCATCGTAATCCTTCAGCACAGGCCAGATGACAGACACATACAGCACAAGCGCAGTAATAATTATTCTCCAGGATAATGGTACAAGACCTGTGATTATCGAAGTATCCTTCAGATAGATGTAACAGTTAAATACAGACAGAATAAACGGAACGATGGACAATACGACGAGTTTTTTGTGTCCTAAAATAAACTCCATTCTTCAGCACCCCTTCACTCATAATAATCGCACGTTTTTGAATCCGGAGAATATATTTGACAATCATGCTGCGAGCAATGTCCGCTTGAACTGCAATGAGAACAGGTTGAACAAGTTGATGCACTGTCAGTATAATGGATATAGCTGCTTTTCCCAGCTTCTTTAATCCAAATAACTATCAAAGGAATTAACCAGGGCAGCACCACAAGATACCAATGCTCAGCTAAAAACGGAACTCTTTCAATGTTCGTTATGTATTCCCAATATTCAATTATGTTCATATTTATTCAGTCTCCTTATATGGACAGATCGTTTATTGAATGCAGCATTCCATGACCTCTTGATAACAGAGCAATGCTGCAGTCATAATGTGTAACCGCTCAAATGATATTTTCAGATGTCTCCCCTGTCAGGTAATACAATGCATCCGAAAACAAGTGAGCAAGCAGTGTTTTATTGCCAAAATCTCACATATATACGTAAGGTATTTTAGCATATTTTATTAATAATATCAAGATTCCGGGATCGAAAATCCACAGAACCTGTAATTATTTGTCAATATCAATAACACCATGCGATTTCCCGCTATTTCCTCCTTTTCTTTTTTCTCCTGTGACGTATTATTTTATCGCATAATCCTTCCGGAACCCCATTCTCCACCCAAATTTTTTTAACGAAACATTCTGTACAGAATACCGGATGGTCTTTTATGGGTTCATAATGTGATTTCACCTCACGTCCGCATATCTCGCATTTGATGCTGTAGGGGTCGGTATTATTTTCGGCGCTTTCCGTAATGCTGAGCAGCATTTCTTCAATATCCATGACAATAAATTCCTTTCAGATTGTAAATATTGTTTCCGGGGGTTTACTTGATCTTACGCGCTTATTATAACGTTTTCGGCACCGGTTTTCATCCGCATTCCACCAAATGAATATTCCCTTTTCTGATATTCATTTTTTTACTCCATGTGTCCGCAGCAGGGGGGTGTTCTGCGAAAAACATACGACCCAGAGGCATACTTTTTCACAGATATATTTGCGTACAGTAAAAACCAAGCAGAGAATACACGCAAAGAACATCTCCGTTCGTGTACGCTCTGCTTCGCTGACTTGCTGCTCAGATGCTTCTTATATGTGATTTCTTTTCCGGAATGCGCGGTTTTTTCACAACAGCTCATCTTTTCTTACATACCACTGCTCCAACAGCTGAAAGAATGGTAAGTAAAGCCGCCGTCCCTGCCGCATCAGATGTCTGCGGAGCCGTTTCCGGGAGATTTACAAAAATGCTTCTTGTTACTGCCGTATAGTTTCCCGCTGTATCCTGAGCATATGCGGTAAATGTATACTGACCGTTTTCAGACATCTTTTCCGCGCTGACAGTGTGCGGAAAAGAAATTGATGAAGGCGCAGATATATGCCCGAATTGCGGCTGCAGCGTCAATAAACCGGCTGAAAATGCAAAACCCGCTTCTCAGCTGAAGACAAACAGAAGCCTCGTGAAGTTTATTCTGCTCTCGCTCATCACATTCGGAATTTATGGCTTAGTGGTCATGTCTGCTGTAAGTACGGACATCAATACAATCGCAGGCAGATACGACGGCAAAAAAACAATGCACTACTGTCTGGTTGTCTTTATTTTCTCATGGCTTACTTTCGGAATTGTGCCGCTCGTCTGGAGCCACAGGATTGCCAACAGAATCGGCGGCGAATTGACACGCAGAGGGATAAATTATCCGTTCAGCGCAAGCACATTCTGGCTGTGGGGTATTCTCGGTGCGTTAATTGTTGTCGGCCCGTTTGTTTATGCACATAAGCTGCTGAAATCCATGAACCTTCTTGCAGCGGATTATAATATCAAAGGTTAATTGCGGCAGTACAAAACGCACAGACATTATGAACAGGACCAGTAAAAAATAAAAGTGACAAAAAAAGCCTCCTGTGGAAGAATGAAATCAACCATAGGAGGTTTTGCTGTGCAAAAAAGATCGCCGTCAGGATTAAGCAGCAGTGGATATCTGTCTGTAAGAAATGCAGGACAGATACAAGACAGTGCCTTTTTTTAATTAACTATACCGATTTTTTCTCAAGCATGATTTTTTTGACAAGCCGCAGTGCTCCCGGGGCGTTCGATGAATATCCGTCGGCTCCGATTTTTTTTGCAAAGCTGAGGGAACAGGGTTTTCCGCCGATGATTACTCTGAATCGGTCTCTGACCCCTCTTTCGATGAGCAGGTCCACGACATCCTTCATGTTGTTCATCGTTGTAGTCATAAGGGTGGATATGGCTATGATATCGGCGTTATATTCTATAGCCCCGTCCACGAAATTTTCCGCAGACACATCCCTGCCCAGATCGAGCACGTCATATCCGGCGCCGGACAGCAGCAGAGATACAATATTTTTGCCTATGTCATGGGTGTCGCCGAAGATTGTGCCTATTACTATTCTGCCCTTGTCGGGTTTGTCGCCGGATTTCATCAGAGGTGCGAACACCTTCATCGCGGCATCCATCGCGTCGGCACAAATCAATAGCTCGGTTATGAAATACTCTTAATTCTCATACAGCTCACCGGCTTTTTCCATTCCGGCGACAAGCCCATGCTCTATTGCATCGATTACCGGCAATCCCTCCCGAACGATTTCTTTTGCCAGTCTCTCGGCCCCTTCTTCATCCATTTCGGTGACTGCGCGGGCCAATTCACTGTACAGCTCACTCATCTGAAGCCTCCCAATCGTATACCGCAACCCGTCTCGCATCGTTGTCAAAGCAGAATTCATCGGTTTTTCTGAATCCCATTTTTTCGTGAAGGCGTATGCTCGGTATATTGCTTTCAAAAATAACGGAGCGGAGTCTGCCCTCGGTCTGATTCTGCAGTTCCGAAAGAAGTTGGCTGCCGACTCCTTCGCAGTGAAAATCCCTTTCGACATATACGCTGATTTCAGATATCACTTTGTTGTTGACGGCGGCAAACCCTATTATATTCCCGAGATATTCCGCCACGAGACATTTTTTGTGCTCGGATAACCATCGTTTTTTCTCCGGCAGTTCTTTTACAATTGTAATGTTTCGAGTGCTGATTCCCTCATTGTAAATTTCCGACACAGCCTCCCAGTCGCTTTCCTTCATAAGCCGGACTTTAACCTGAGGGTGATTGAGAGTCAGAATATATGCGTTTCTGTCCTTGGAAAATTCATCGTTGATGCACTTGTGGCCGAGAATGCGATCACTACTTTTCTTCGACAATTCAAGAACGGCTCCCGCGTAATTTTCGCTGTCATAACGGCAGTTTTCCGACTGTAAAAGCCCGAATTTTTCAAGCAGCAGAGAGGTTCTGGGGCATATGTGCACCGCGGCGTTGTCAAGATATGGACTGAGCCTGCGGACAAGGAGCACCACATAAAAGGCGCAGAACTCCTTATATCGTTTTTCGCCCAGAAGCTCAAGCATACCCGACGGATCCGCGAGAGAAACAATCGACATACCCTTTGATATGGCTTCTATGCAGAATTCCTCGGTTTTTTCGGTGAGAGTGCGGAGAGCGCGGTGCATCTGTGCGGGATATGCGCATATCCATCTGAAAGCTCTGTCTGAACCGAGGAGCATCATCAGAGCGGAAAACGGAGCCTGAACCTTCAGCATAATCGACTCGGTCCGCACGTTCTCAATGCAGTCGAGGGTTATTTTTATCGTGCCGGAGGATCACGCGATTTCAAGAACGCTCTGAAGATTTTCTATGCAGTCCACGTCTTCATCTGATTCAATATTGAGATTCAGCTTAAGAAGCGGACTTTTTTCTTTTTTGCGGACAAGATCAGCAGCCTCCAGAAGCCGTGATGAGGTTATTCTGCCTGCAAAAAGCATTTTTACATCTTTGTCTTCAAAATGATTGATTTCAAGAAAACTGCATGAATTTGCGGTGTACTGCCGTCCTGCTTCGCCTTGCATGATTTTCACCCGTCATCAGAAGTTCAGCGCGTTTACGAATATTTTGTTAAAGCCTTCCCTGTTCGACAATTCCACACTGTCGATTTTTCCGACAAGCTCTTCCATATACCTGCGCAGATCCGTATTCAGAAGGAACGCCTTGCCGCCGGATT
The DNA here is from genome assembly GCA_051893885.1 of Eubacteriales bacterium. GTDB lineage: Bacteria > Bacillota > Clostridia > Oscillospirales > CAG-272 > UMGS1696. The sequence goes on along the minus strand of JBJFHS010000295.1, from coordinate 837 downwards.
TTGATGTATTTCCGACAAAGGACACCTTGCCCTCGAATTCCTTTGGCAGAAGTCCGATGTTGATAAGGCTCTTAGCTCTCAGGTGATAGCCGAAGGAGCCTGCGATTTCAACGAGGTCGACATCCTCCGCGCGCACATTCTGGCTGAGAAGAAATGCCTCGATGCCTGCACGAACCGCACCCTTTGCGAGCTGCACCTGACGGACATCCTTCTGAGTGAGATAAACGTCGTCGGTTACACGGAACGCCGGCTTTCCCTCAAATGACACCACGTATTGCTTGAGATTTTCGGGATAACTGCCTTTTTCCGGCGGTATGATTTTGCCGTTGGGGCCAACCACACCGGTTTTGACAAGCTCACCCACAATGTCAAGCAGTCCGCTTCCGCATATACCCGTGGCTTTGACGTCGCCTATGGTATGTGTCTCAATATTTCCGCCGTCGTCTATCTGAAACATTTCAAGGGCGCCTTTTCCCGCTCTCATGCCGTAGGTTATATTCATTCCTTCAAAAGCAGGGCCTGCTGCGGTCGAGGTTGCGGAAAGTGAGCCGTCCTTTGCGATGACCATTTCTCCGTTGGTTCCGATATCAATGAACAATGTCGTTCCCTTTTTCTTTTCAATCTGGGACGCGAGAACGCCGGAGGTTATATCGGGGCCGACGTAGGAAGATATGATTGGCGGCAGATATACCAGGCCGAAGGGTGAAATGTCGAGCATATCGGCGGGGATATCGTTTCCACCCCTGATTTTCGGAGTATAGGGGAACTTGCCGAGCGATGTCGGGTCTACGTTTGTAGCGAGGTGAATCATTGTGGTGTTTCCGCTGTAGATCACCT
>JBJFHS010000294.1:0-2099 GCA_051893885.1 Eubacteriales bacterium | reverse complement strand
GCAGCTGGAAGACATTTATACTCTTGTAAACGAGGGAAAATGGACCTTCGACAAATACGGAGAACTTGCTGTAGCTGCATTGAGCGACCTCGATGGCGACGGAACGATGGGAAAAGACGACCGCTACGGCATGATCGGAATTTCCAAATATATGCACTGTTCGCTTGTTCAGGCGGCGGATGTCATGTATGTCAGCAAGGATGCGGACAATTACCCCGTATATTCAATGACGACCGACGAAAAGTTTGTCGATGTGTTCGGCAAGATAATTGATATCTGCAATGACAACAACGCGTGGTTTTACACTGCCGACGGCACGAACGATTCTCCTGCGATACACAATATGTTCAGAAACGACCAGGGACTGTTTTTGACAACTATGTTCTACCTTATCGAATCTCTGCGCGATATGGAGAGTGAATTCGGAATAATACCGTTCCCGAAATACGATGAGGCACAGTCGAATTATATAAGCCGCGTTTCGTTCTTCGACACAAGCATTATCCCGGTCACAGTGGAGGATGCATCAAGAGCGTCAATCATACTTGAAGCACTGAGCTGTGAGTCGCACAACGCCGTAATTCCCGCATACTACGATATCGCATTGAAATCAAAATACGCGCGTGACGAGGAATCCTCTGCGATGATTGATATAATACTCGATAACCGCGTACTCGATTTCGGCGATACATATTTCTGTGAGACTATCAGAGACGGATTCGTGGTTGGAATGTTCCAGAATTCAAACAGAGATATAGTTTCAAGTGCAAAACAGCGCGAAAAAGTTGTCAATAAAACGATTGATAAGATGATCGAAGCATATAAGCTGATTGAAGAATAAACCGTAAAAAAATAACAGCTGCACGGTGAAAATGTAATCGTACAGCTGTTTTTTTCAGTTTTCCGCCAGAGCAGGCTCGCGTATGGTGACAGCAATTTCGAGAACTCGGTGGTTTTCGGTTTTCGTAACCGTGATTTCAAGGTTTTCGTATTCAAACGAGTCGCCTTCCTCGGCTATTTTTTCGAGGTGCTCCGTTACCCATCCGCCGACAGATACAGCGTCAGTGTCCTCGGGAGGTTCAAGCCCGAGATAGTCGAACATTTTTGCAAGGGAAGCGCCGCACAGGACCATCACTCTGCCGTCGTCAAGCGTCTTGAATTCCTCAATTATTTCGTCGCTCTCGTCCCAGATTTCGCCGACAAGCTCCTCAAGAATATCCTCCATGGTCGCAATGCCTATCGTTCCGCCGTATTCGTCAAGAACCACCGCCATGTGCGACTTTTTCATCTGCATTTGCTTTAAAAGATCGCTGATTGCTGTCTGATCTGTCACAAAAATCACGTTTCTTATGATTTTATTGACCGGATATCCTGAGCCGAGTACGTATTTTGTAAAATCTCTTATGTGAATGAAACCGATAATATCGTCAAGGCTTTCCTTGTACACCGGGAGACGCGAAAATCCGGATTCACCAAACACGCGCTCAATTTCTTCGGGTGAGTCGTTTTCGTCTACCGCGACAATATCGACACGCGGAGTCAGAATATCCTCGAGTGAAAAGTCCGAAAACTGTATCGCAGAACGGATAAGGTCGCTCTCCTCCTCGTCGATTCCGCCGCCAGACTCAGCTTCGTCTACAATATTGATAAGCTCGTCGCCTGTAATTGTGTCGTCGGACTTGAAGTGAAACATCTTTTTCAGCATATTTTTCCAAGCCGCGAAAAACGCCACGAACGGGGTAAAAACAACCATTAAAAATTTAAGAAGCGGGGCGGCGAATATCGCGAATTTTTCCGGCATTTCCTTGGCAATACTTTTTGGAGTCACTTCGCCGAAAATCAAAACCAAAACCGTCATTACAACAGTCGAAATGGTGGGCCCGTTTTTGCTTCCGAAGATTTCCATAAATAAGATTGTGGCAAGGGAAGTTGAAGCGATATTTACTATGTTGTTTCCGATAAGAACCGTTGACAAGAGCTTGTCGAAATTTTCGGTCATACTGTAAGCAAGCGCTGCTCGTCGGTTTCCTTCGTCCGCCATCATCTTCAGCCTTATTTTATTGAGCGATGAAAACGCCGTCTCAGCTGCTGAAAAGAAC
>JBJFHS010000293.1:0-2100 GCA_051893885.1 Eubacteriales bacterium | reverse complement strand
GTGTAGAAGGTTTTTTCAACCTTTTCGTCGTCGAATTTCGCGTCGATTCTGTTAAGGCGCTCTTCCCAGATTGCGTCGTTTTCGGCCTTGAGAGAGTCAAATGACTTTGTGCCGATTTCGCGCTCGATTGCCGCTTCAGCCAGCTCGGGTGAGATGTACGATGTGCCGATGGAGTATTCCGCGGTCTTTCCGGTGAGTGCGATGTGGATGCAGCAGCTGTCAGAGCCGTTTTCGCCTTTGATTACGCTTTTATCGAAATCAACATCGCCGTCGCGGAACTTCAGAACGAAGTGCATCTTGAATTTTTCCGCGATATCCTGAGTGTGACCGTCAGTCCAGCCGATTACCTCGTTCTTTTCGGGAACAACAGTGTAGCCGTATTTTCCCTTGAGAGGCAGAAGCGAGAGGTAGGAGGGTCTGTCGCAGTTGAACGTGAGTCTGCATTTTCCGCCGCGCTCCGAGGGGGTGAGCTCAAAGTCGCACATGGAACGGAGGAATCTCAGCCTGAGGTAAGAGGGTGTCATAACGGTTTCGTTCGGCCTGTATCCGCCCCACGCACCGCCGGCACTTGACGCAACGATGTCGTTCTGAGGAGTCATGAGGAACGTGCCGTAGTCGTCGATCCACGGGCTGGGCTGGTGAGTGAGTCTGATTCCCTCGATGCTGTGTGAATCCGGATGGAAATACCAGCTTCCGTTGCGCTCGGTCTGAGGAGCGAAAGCCGCCATGCCGAACGGACGCTGAATCAGTGGCAGGGTGTTTCCCTGAGAAAAGCGCGGAACGGATTTTGTGCCCTGTCTGATGTTTACAAGGTCGATTCTTGACATAGTAATTCTCCTGTATGTAATTTTTATTATTTGTTTTTTACAGTACACTAACGGGAAGTTTTTGTACTGAAGCTAATTATACATTGTTTGGAGCTAAAAAGCAATATTAACTTGATTTTTAAAGGCGTGGAATTTGATACGGCTCAAGAGTAGCGGCTCAGTGTGAACTCAGCAAGGCGAATGTGCTTTCTGTCAACGGTATATGACATTGCAAGTTCTCCGCCGCTGTAATATTGAATGAATGGATAGAAGCAGCTTCCGTGCATATCTGCCTGAATAACACTATAGCTGTCTTTCAGGTTTTCGGTATCAATCCGTATAACTCCAATATGTTCCCGATCAATTGGAGCGTGGAAAAGATACAGCTCATCGTTATATACAATAAAATCCGATCTTGACTGGCAATCCTCCACTAAAACCGGCTTTTCCCAATTATTCGAGTCAAGATTATAGCAGGTCAGAAATCCGTATTTTTCGCTGTCGTGCTGACGCACAAAATAAAAGCACTTATTTTTCCATACATAAACCGCATTTTCCCACTTTGATTTGTTTATGAAATCCGGCTGCGACACATATTCCCATGTAATTAAATCCCTGCTTTTAATTATGCAGTTGAAGTCGCCGCTGTATGTACCGGTGTAATACCACTTTTCACCCATTTCTACACGGCTTGATAACTTCTGCATGATTCCAATGTCCGAATACATATTTTTTATTGGAATGTTGTTTGCACTGAGTGCACTTTTGATTCCGCTGACTGAAAAATCATTGACAGTTTCTTTTACCTTGAATCTGTTCACCCCGATATCGCCGAGTGTTTTGGTGGAAAGCGTGAAAGGGCAATAAAAACGATAGTAGTTTTCATCAACTCTGGCTGTCCACATAACATAAATTGTATCGCTGTCTTTCTGCATCAGAACAGTATCATACACCATGTCCACTTTTTTCCCGCCGATTTCACTTCCTGTAGTCTGCAGATCAAGGTAAGTTTTGTTGTCGGGATCGTTTTCGGAGACATATACGAGACGCACAGTCTGATTTTTTGGGTCTTCTGCCGGATCTTTCTGATTGGCGTAATATGACATATAAATTGTGCCGTCTATTTTTAGAAATGTGGAAACATGAACCATCTTGTCATTGGGATGTTCAAAATCAGAAACAAAGCACTCTTTTATCTCCCGTGAAAACAGTTCTCCCTTAGCTAAAACTTCATTACTGACCTTTGAACTGATTATTCCTGCACTTTCCGTAATTGGAGCACCATCCAGAATAT
>JBJFHS010000292.1:0-2107 GCA_051893885.1 Eubacteriales bacterium | reverse complement strand
GAGCTCGCAGGGACCGCTAACCCTGCTCGAGACAGCCGTATGGAATACCTTGATACAGTAACTTAGATTTATAAAAATACTGACTCACGTGCATTTTAAAGAAAAACTAAATTGTCAGTTCGCAGCTGACTGAATTGTTAGTTCGCTTCAAAACGACGTGAGTCAGTATTATTTTATTATTAAGTTACGAAATCAGGGTATTCTATCCGGCTATCTCGAGCAGGGTCTCGGCGGTCCCTGCGAGCTCGCTCAACCCTTTCTAAGGTCGAGGATATCTATATCAAGCCGCGAGGCCAGCTGACCAGTCCGAAGTGATTCCTATATCATACGCACTTCACGATAATAGATAAACCACTTTTGAAGTTCTTGCCAAGCTTCTTACAAGAAGCGTCCGCGTCTCCCCTCGTCTACTCCGCACTTTCTTCAGTTATGTCGATTTTTATCTCACCATCGAGGACGGGGGAGGATTTGGGGAGTTCAAAGATTATGTGCCAGACGGCTGGGGAATCGTCGGCGGGGTCGGTGGTGAAGCGGATCAGGTTAGCGGTGTAGCCGGAGTCGGTTTTGGAGAAGCCGCGGTTTCCGTGGGTGCAGGAGGCGTCTTCCTTTAATATAATCATTACGAGGGAGGATTTTTCAAAAAAGCTCTCGTTGTATTTGGTGACTGCGTCGTAGAAGCCGATTGAGTAGGTGTGCGTCGCGAAGTCGTAGGTGCTTTCGTTGTCCGAGGTGTATTTTTCAAGCTCGTCACGCGTCGAGATAACAGCAGTGCGCGGATATATCGAGCTGTCTTCGCCGTAGACGTCGGTTCTGATGTACGTGGCGGGGTAGGTCAGCTCGGTGTCCGACGAATCGGAGACGCCCGTGTAGCGGCTTATTCCGGATTCGGATGACAGCTCCGCCGCTTTGCTTCTTCCGCAGGACGAGAGCAAAAGAGTTGAGACGAGTAAAACCAAAAGGAACCTTTTCATATCGACCTCCAGTGACTTACAAGTAACATGATTTACTCGTAAGACGCCGAAAAAATGAAAAAGTTCCGTGTTTTTGTCGAAAAATATTTATTTTTTCAGAATAATTTTCAGCATTTCGTCAGTGTCGGCGGCGATAAAGTCGGCTCCGGCATCAGTCAGCTCATCGCGCGAGCCGTAACCCCACAGCACCCCGAGCGAGCTTATTCTGTTTTCCTTTGCCCCTTCGACGTCGTGCAGCCTGTCCCCGACCATGATCACGCCGTCCTTTTTTTCGTCCGTTACGCCGGCTGAATCGAGTGCGCAGCTTATGACATCGGCCTTTTTTACTCGTTTTTCGTCCATTGTCGCGCCGCAGATCAGGTCAAAATATTCATCCAGCGCAAAATGCTCAAGTATCCGGCGCGCGTAGTGCTCCGGCTTTGACGTGGCGACGAGCAGCTTTCTGCCGGAGTCCCTGATTTTTTCGAGAGCGGCTGGAATCTCGGGGTAAACTTCGTTTTCAAACAGCCCCCTGACCCCGAAATACTCGCGATACAGCCGCAGTGCATCCTGTGCCTCCTCCGCGCTCATTCCCAGAAACTCGCAGAACGACGGCACGAGCGGCGGCCCGATAAAACGGTACAGCGACTCCCTCGCCGGTATCTCGCGCCCCATCTTTCCGAGCGCGTACATTATCGAGTTGGTTATCCCCAAAGCAGGGTCGGTCAGTGTTCCGTCAAGGTCAAAAAGAACATATTCAAACATGATTTTCTCCGGTTTTATGAAATATTGTTTGTTCAGGGGTGGCGATGGGGGGGACGCGGGACGCTTCTTGTAAGAAGCTTGGCAAGAACTTCAATCGGTTGTTATCATTTATCGTGTAATGCAAGGGTGGCGGTATCACTTCGGACTGGTCAGCTGGCCTCGCGGGTGGATTTAGATATCCTCGACCTCAGAAGTAGTGGAGCGAGCTCGCAGGGACCGCCGAGACCCTGCTCGAGATAGCCGTATGGGACACCGTGATATAGTAATTTATGTTTTTCGTGATACTGACTCGCGTGCGTGGTGTGGAATAACTGAATTTATAGTCCGCAGCTGACTAAATCGTTCGTTCGCTTCAAAACGACGTGAGTCAGGATTACGTTATAGTAAGTTAG
>JBJFHS010000291.1:0-33757 GCA_051893885.1 Eubacteriales bacterium | reverse complement strand
TAGAACGCTAGCCTGTCACGCTAGAGGTCACGAGTTCGAGTCTCGTCCGGGTCGTCATGGTTCGGGAGAAATCCTGAATCATTTAACATATATGCCTCTGTAGCTCAGTTGGTAGAGCAGGGGATTGAAAATTCCCGTGTCGTTGGTTCAATTCCGACCGGAGGCATATGCGGATTTAGCTCATTTGGTAGAGCGCAACCTTGCCAAGGTTGAGGTGGCGGGTCCGAGCCCCGTAATCCGCTTAAGGATGGCAGTTGTAATTACTTAGTAATTAGACTCCATCCTTTTTTTGTGCTTTGATTTGCCTTAATCAATGAAAAAACTCCGCCGGAGCCAATCCAACGGAGTTAAAATTTTATTATAGATTAATGTCTTCCAAAGAAATCAAGAATAGTTGTTATTCCGTCTGCGTCCATGCCTTTATCTATTGCATTTTCGACTAAAGCAATAATCCTTAATCCGGCTGTGTCTTTGCGTGACATCTGCGCATTGAGCATATCATTATAAACCTTTGTGTAGAATTCGATGAGACGCTGATTTGTCTCCTCTCTTGCCGCCACAGCCTTTCCGAGTGCCTCAGCCTTTGCCTGGCCCGCAATGTCACCGGGAGCGCCGCAGTCGCCCGAATTTCCGTCGGTTATCAGGCGGAGACTTTCAATTGCCTCTGTGAGATAACCCTTGTCCGAAGCAATTGCATCGATTTTCGCGACGATTTTTTCGATTGTCAGGCCTGCTTTTTCAGCATGATTCATTTCTTCCGCGCCGTTACCTATAATAATTTTTTCGTCCATTATATTTTCCTCCAAATCTATTGAAGGCGGACACGGATTCTCACTCTCTGCGGTGAGACATATTTTATTTTCGTCGATAAACCGTGCCCTGCCTTTTTTTACAAGACCTTTCGCACGTTTTACGTAGGTCGAACCTATTTCGTTTCCGTTTTCATCGACGACAATTACGTTTTTATCTATGGGTGTCTCCCCCTTTGCCGTATTTTTGCCTCCGTTTTTTGTTATGGGTGTCTCCCCCTGACGTTTTTTATTATACACGGCAGAATCGCGTCTGTCAAGTGTAATCCGAAAAATTTAAACATAACGACAAAAATAACCGGCTTTGTTCCCAAAAAACAACGGAAACCGAGCCGGTTTTTCTTTTATTTGTTGTAGCTGCCGAGGTAGTGGAATTCCTCGCACATATCGCCTATCGTGGTCATGAGCTCGGCGAAGCGTTCGGAGTAGACCTGCGTCTCGAAGTCGAGGAAGAAGCGGAACTCAAAATCCCTTCCCTCGATCGGGCGTGAAAGCAGGCTCGTCAGGTTGATTCCGAGGGCGGAGAAGCGTGAGAGCACCTTGAAAAGCGCGCCGGGCTCGTTCGCAGTCGTCAGCATCACCGTGGTCTTGTCCGCACCGGGGTAGATGCGCGGCTCTTTTGACAGGCAGATGAAGCGCGTGTAGTTGTTCGTGTTGTCGTGGATGTCCTTTGCGAGCGGCCTGAGGCTGTAAATCGGTGCGCAGTCACGTGAAGCTATGGCTGCAATGTCACACCGACCCGACTCGCTTACGTATCTCGCAGCAGCAGCGGTGTTCGCAAAGTACGTTACCTTCACGCCGCCCGACTTTTCCTTGTTCAGCCTGTCAATAAACCGCGCGCACTGGTGGATCGCCTGCTCGTGCGATACGATTTCGGTTATTGAGTCGAGGGACGCGCCTTCGTTTGCCAGCAGAGAGTGCTCCACCTTGAGCTTGACCGAACGGCAGATGTAAAGCCCGCACGTCTCAAGCTCCTTGTACACGTCGCCCACAACTCCAGCGGTGCTGTTTTCTATCGGAAGCACGCCGAACTCCGTGTAGCCGGTTCTGACCGCTCTGACGACGTCGCTGAAGGTCTTGACGAACTGTATGTCGGGGCTCAGAAACATCTTTCTCGCGGCCGAAGCTGAGTACGCTCCGTCGATTCCCTGACACGCCACAACTGCGGACTCGGGAAACAGGTGCGGAGTCTCCTCTATCGCGCGTTTGATTGACTCGTAAAGCTCGCTTTTCGGCTTCAGGAGCTTGTTCTGATAGTCGCGGGAGAGCTCAAAGAGAAGCGAATACATCTGCTCGGTGTACGCGCTCATCTCCTCGCCGCCGATTTTTGACGAAAGTGCGCTGACCTCGGAGAGCTTGTTTTTCTCTCTTACAGCGTCGTACACCGGCAGACCGTTCTCCTTTTTGCACTGAGCTATTTCCGCCGCGATTTTCATTCTGTCCGCAAAGCTTTTGATCAGCTGCGCGTCGGATTCGTCGATTTTTGCTCGGAGCTGCTTTAATTTTTCGTTGGCTTCCATAGATAAACCTCTTTATTTAGCTGTTAAAATGTTAGTTTTTTGTTGTTCCGGCGTCGGCATCCGTGTTTTCGGGATCGCTTGTGAGCTTCGGCTTGAACCAGCTTTTTTCGTATTTGATGCTGAAATAACCGATCGTAGACGAAACAAGCGCGCCGAGAGTGTCGACTATAATGTCCTTCATCGTGTCGCGCAGAGCGTCGTGACCGGAGAGGACAACGCCGTCAGCCGTCATGAATTTCTGCATATTCAGACCGAGGAGGCCGTCAAATGAGAACTCGTAAATTTCCCAGAGCGAGCCGATTGTCACCGCGAACGAGAACGCAAACAGGGAGATAAAGAACGGCGATAGCTTGACCATGACGTGTTCGTCGCGGTTGAGGATGTACACGACCATCAATCCGAAGAAGCCGAGCATTACGCTGCTCATGGTGTGGAGAATGTTGTCCCAGCCCGGGATCACGTAGTAGAAGCTTCTGACCTCGCCGAGGAAAATCGCGCAGTACAGGAAAATTATATAAAAGATGTATAAAACTCCCGGGATTTCAAATTTGAATCTGCGCGAAAGAATTGTCGGGATATTGATGACAAGGCATCCGAGCAGGCACTCTACAATCATGAGGATGTAGTCGGCGTGAGAGTGATATCCGGCTTCGTTTTCGTCAACGGAATCGGAGAAGAATACCATGCGGATGACTATGAAAACTATGGGAAGGATGAAGCTGATGAGGGTGAAAACGTACATTATTTTGGCTCTTTTGGCTGCCGCTGCGTCTTTTTCCGCCTGAGTCATTGCTATTCTCGGTTTTTTCATGACTGTCTCCTCTTTGAATTTTATTTTTGTAATGTTTGTTTATTGAAGCTCGTTATTCCCGCGCAGGAGAAAAGTGCATCCTCACTCAAAAATTCCCCTCACAAGCTCGTCCGTGCCGGTTTTGTATATCATTCCGTCGAATTTTGCGAGAGCGGCGGAAACTGCTTCGGGGGTGAAATCGCAGCCGATCAGAGCGTTTTCTATCTCCTCCGCGCTGACTCCCGCGAAAAAGTCTCCGTGAATTCCCGCCTCCGTGATTTTGCCGCGGTACACCGAATAGCCTATCGTGAATTCACCGCCGTCGAGATGGAAGTTTTTCTCAATGTCGAATTTCGGAGAGGCGGCGTAGATTATCTTTTCGTCCTCGAACTTTTCACGCGCGTAAACCCTGATGCGCTCGTCGTCCTCCGGCGTGATTTCATACCTCTCCGTCGTGAGCTTTTTCACCGTCATGTCGCGGAATTCCTCTGCCGTCATGGGGGAGGAGAGGTGCTCGGAGATGTTGGTGACCCGCTCACGCACCGAGCTTATCGCCTTTGAGGTGATTTTGTACGGATTCGGGGTGGACGAGCGCACAAGCTCACCGAGGTCGGTCGAAAACAGCAGCGAGCCGTGGTGTACTGTGGTATCGCCGAGCTTGAACTGGGTGTTTCCGCTGACCTTTTTTCCGCCGACCGTGATGTCGTTTCTGCCTGTGAGCGATGCGTCGAGACCGAGAGAGCGCAGTATTTCCACAATCGGGGAGATAAACCGCTCGAACTCTATCTCGATGCCGCAGGTTTTCGTGATGTATGAGAACTGCCAGCCGCCCATGTCAGTGTAGATCGTTCCGCCGCCGGAGAGCCGCCTGACAACCTTTATCCCATGCTCGCGGGCGTATTTTGCGTCGATTTCCTCGAGCGTATTCTGAAATTTGCCGATCATAAGGGTGGGCGTCGTCCTCCACATGAGAAAAACGTCGTCACCGAGATTTTTTTCGCGCGAAAAATAGTATTCCACGCCGAAATTGTAGTAAACGTCTGTTGATTTTGTGTCTATGTATATCATTTTTCCGTAATTTTCTGTTTCAGAGCGTCAAGTGCGTCCGAGGCGAGATATGAGCTTCTCACAAGCGGCGCGCTGATTGCGTATTTTATTCCGGATGAAATCGCCATTTCTTTATATTTGTCGAATTCCTCCGGCGTGACGTATCGCCTGAGTGGATAGTGGCTGCTCGACGGCTGAAGATACTGGCTTATCACGATGATGTCGCAGCCGACCGCGCTCACGTCGTCAAAGGTTTGCCTGATTTCGTCGTCAGTTTCGCCGAGTCCGAGCATTATTCCCGTTTTGGTGAACGCTGTGCCGTAGCTTTTTGCGCGCCGAAGCACCTCGAGTGAACGCGAATACACTGCCTGCGGACGGACTGCGGGGTAGAGCGACGGCACGGTCTCGATGTTGTGGTTGAGCACGTCGGGGCGCTCTTTCATAACGGTGTCAAGCGCGTTTTCGTCTCCCTTGAAGTCGGAGATCAGCACCTCGACTGTCGTCCCGATGTTGATTTTTCGCACCTCGCGTATCACCTCGGCAAACTGGCGCGCTCCTCCGTCGTCAAGATCATCCCGGGTGACGCAGGTTACAACGACGTGCTTCAGCCCCAGCTTTTTAGCGGCTTCGGCGATTTTTTTCGGCTCATCGGGGTCGGGCGGACATAATTCCCCTGCCTTTGCGTGCGGTACATCGCAGAACCGGCAGTCGCGCGTGCATTTTGAGCCGAGAATCATAAACGTCGCGGTTTTGTGCCGGTAGCACGTTCCGAGGTTGGGACAGCTCGCGCTTGTGCAGACGGTGTTCAAGCCAAGTTTTGACATGAGCTGTGCGACTTCCGAGACTTCTCCCGCGTTATATCGCACTTTCAGCCATTCCGGCTTTTTTTCGTAGGACATTATTTTACCTCTGGCTTTCAGTCCGCTTCCGCTGTTGCGATGACGGTTTCGGGTGCGATTTCGTCGCCTTCCTCAGCGTTCAGTGAGAGTATCGTCATGTCGTGCGCCGCCTCGATTTCGCTTACGACCTTGTCGGTCTCGACTTCAAAAACGACGTCTCCGGCTTTGACCGCGTCTCCCACGTTTACTCTCCACGCGCAGAGTACGCCGGATTTCATCTCAGGGCGAAGGCGCGGCATAGTGATATCGATTTTCATTTTATTTCTCCATTCATGTTAATTTATTGTTGTTTTAGTTGAATATTTCACGCACGATTTTCTCCGCTTCGGCCTCGCTTTCACTTTTTCGCAGAGCGTCATAAATCACGTCCGGAATCAGCCTCAGCCCGACGAGAGTTTCGGAATATATATCGGACGAGAGAATCACGCCGTTTTTTGCGCTAAGCGAAATTGAGCTGCTTTTCAGGTCAAAAGCCGGAGAACGTCCGAAATTCCACTCCCATGTGCGGTATTTTTCGTCTGCGATGCGGTTGATTGCGGCGGTTTCTTCATCTGTAAAACTGATTTCGTCTGAGCAGAGCGCGTTTTTTATTTCTTCCGCGAAGGTTTCCGTGGTCAATTCCGGCGCAAACGGCTTCATGTTGCAGACCGGCGCGGGAGTGCTTTTGATTGCTTTTGAGGTGATTTTTGCGCTCGCATGACCCGTAACCGACGATAAAACGCCCAGATCCGTGTCGAAAAGGAGCGTTCCGTGGTGCATTACGCGGCTTTTGTGAACCGACTGGGCATTTCCGCTGACCTTTTTTCCGCCGACGGTGATGTCGAACGACTTACCGAGTTCAGCCGGAATGCCAATAGAACACAGTGCGTGCACGATTGGGGTGAGAAATCGCTCATAGTCAGGTGAATTCTCGCCCTTGTCCGCGAAAAATGAGAAGTTGACGTTGCCGAGGTCGTGGTAGACCGTGCCGCCGCCGCTGTTCCGCCGGAAAATGCCGATGTTATTTTTTTGGCATTCAAGCAGAGAAACTTCCTCGTATATATTCTGGAATTTTCCCGTGATTACGGACTTGTCACCGCTCCACAGCATTAAAAACTCGCCTTGTGTGTAATTTTCAAGCAGAAACTCCTCCGCGGCGAGGCAGAATGCGGGATCGTGCGAATCATTTTTTATACTGAGCATGATGTTTATTTTTTGTTAATTTCGTGGTGGTATGTGAAATAGCACACTGCATAGCAAATGTAGAACATGAGATAGGCAAAGAACACCGGCGCGACAGAACCGTTTGCTTCGGATGTCGGATTGATTAAATCAGGCAGCAGGGAAACCAGACAGCAGACTGGCACCGCAGCACCGACAATCAATCCGGTTTTTATATATCCGATGCACAGCAGAATCGCGCTGGAAAGTGAGGTGAGCATACAGAGAAAGAACAGCAGAAGTTCCGGTGAAAATGTTAATTTAATATAACTTTCGTTTGGTGAATCGGGGATGAACAATAAAAATGCAATCACACAGAACCCCGAAAACGGAATAAAACCGATGATTTTTCTCATGTTTTTGCCCCCATCACACGTCAGTCCGGATTTCTCTCGCCGAGTACAACGCGGTATTTCTGGTAAAAACTTTCGTAATAGTCACCGTCGAGCGCGTCGCGGATTTTCTGCATCAGTTCGTTGTAAAAATACAGGTTGTGCAGCACCGCAAGTCTCATTCCGAGAGCCTCTTTGGCCTTGATGAGGTGGCGGATGTACGCTCTCGAGTGGTGACGGCAGGCGGGACAGCCGCAGTTTTCGTCAATCGGGCGCGGGTCGTTCAGATATTTTTCGTTGAGGAGGTTCATTTTGCCGTTCCATGTGAACAAATTACCGTGGCGCGCGTTTCTCGAGGGCATTACGCAGTCGAAAAAGTCGATTCCGCGGTGGACTCCCTCAACGATGTTCTGAGGCGTTCCGACTCCCATGAGGTAGCGCGGCTTGTCCTTTGGCATATACGGCTCGACCGTCTCGATTATGCGGTACATCTCCTCGGTTTCCTCGCCGACCGCAAGCCCGCCTATCGCATAACCGTCCGTGTCGAGCTCGCGTATCTGCTCCATGTGGCGGATTCTGAGGTCGGCGTATGTGCTTCCCTGGTTGATTCCGAACAGCATCTGGTGCGGGTTGACCGTGTCCTCGAGCTGGTTCAGGCGGTTGAGCTCGGTCTTGCAGCGGAGAAGCCATCTTGTGGTTCTGTCGCATGAGTTTTTTGTATAATTATACTCTGCGGGATTTTCTATGCACTCGTCGAACGCCATCGCGATGGTGGAGCCGAGGTTTGACTGAATCCGCATGGACTCCTCGGGACCCATGAAAATCCGCTTTCCGTCGATGTGCGAAGCGAAGTACACGCCCTCCTCCTTGATTCTTCTGAGGCTCGCGAGGGAGAAAACCTGGAATCCGCCGCTGTCCGTGAGGGTGGGTCGGTCCCATCCGGTGAACTTCTGCAGTCCGCCGAGGTCGTGAACGAGCTTGTCGCCCGGTCTGATGTGCAGGTGATACGTGTTTGAGAGCATTACCTGGCAGTTTACGTCCTTTAAATCGAACGCGGAGAGCCCGCCCTTGATTGCGGCGCAGGTTGCGACATTCATGAACACGGGAGTTTCGATTACTCCGTGAGCGGTGATGAGTCTGCCGCGTCTCGCACAGCTTTCGGGGTCGGTTTTATCAAGTATAAACATTTTTTACCTCATAAATATAATGAAAAATGAATAATAATGCGGTGGATTGACTTTCGGAGCAGTATTTCAGCAGTGCAGCGGCATCACAAAAGCCGGGCGAACTGTCGGTCAATGGAGGATTTTTTTATCTCAAACGCGACTGGACGGCCGTGGGGACAGGTTCTGATCACACTTTTTCCTCCACCGGGCGGCATGAGAAGACGGTCGCAGATCCATCTGATGTGTGCCATGTCGTAAACCCGCCCGCCTTTTATCGCCGCCTTGCACGAAGCCTGCCAGAGCCGCGTCTCGAAAAAGCCGTTTGCCGCAGATTCCACGCTTGCCGTGACGTCTGACAGCTTTGACGCGAGGGTGGAGAAAAGCTCCGCTGCGGAGGCTGTGTCGAGCGTGTCGGGAATCGAGTTTATGCTCACCCTGTACGACGACGCGCCGCTTTTTTCAAGGGTGTAGTCAAAGCCGAGCGCCTTGATTTTGTCCTCATGCTCGCCGAGCGCGTCAACTTCACCTGAGAGCAGTTCAAGCTCTATCGGAGCGAGCAGCATCTGACCGCCGATTGCCTCTCCGCTTTTCATGCTTGAGCGCATCTTGCGGCAGAGCTCGTCAAAAATTATCCTCTCGTGTGCGGCGTGCTTGTCTATCATCAGAAGCTCCTCGCCGATCTGCACAATAACGTAGGTGTTGAACGCCTCGCCGATGATGATGTATTCCGGGATTTTCGCGGGGTCAAAGCTGCATATTTCGGCATACGGGTCATCTTCCGCGTTGGTTTTCCCGATCAGCGGCATTTCAACCGGTCGTTTTGCGTCTGATGCCGGAGCCTTTTCAGCGTCACTCTGCACGGCAGGTTTGGACTGCGGAACGGTCATATTTTGACTTTTATTCTCCGCGGATTTCGGAATATACGGCAGCTCTATATCGGTAGAAGCCGCTCGTTTTTCGGGAAATTTCGGGAGGTTGAATCTGTCCGGGGATGGTTCGGCAGCCGGCTTGACTTGTTTTTCGACCGATTTTTCGCCCGCCTCCGCCTCAAGAATCGCGTGATGGATCGTCACCTGTTCGCTTTTCGGGGCTTTTTTGTCGAGCGGTCTGAGTGCGTTCTGAAGCTCGGCGGCGGTGTATGATACAAACGGTGACTTTGCCGGAGCTTTTTCGGGATTTTTTTGGTGGAGCTCAAGCTCGGGACGCTTTGCCTCAGCTTCGAGAGCGGTGAGGACGGCGTAGTAGACCGCGTCGAATATCACCTTTTCGTTGGCGAACTTTACCTCCAGCTTGGCGGGGTGGACGTTGACATCGACCGCTGCGGGGTTGAGCGAGATATTTAAAACGCAGAACGGGAATTTATCCTGCGGAATTTTCGATGAATAAGCCTGTTCGAGTGCGGCGGAGGCGGTTTTCGATTTGATGTACCTGCCGTTGATGAAGAAATTCTCCATATTCCGGTTTGAGCGGTACAGGTCCGGCTCGGAAACATAGCCTGAGACGCGGATTCCGTTTTCCTCGCGGTCGGCTTTGAGTGAGCGGGCTGCGGTTTCTTTGCCGAAAAGAGCCCAGATTGTCTCTCTGAGGTCGCCGCTTCCCGAGGTCATGAACTTGATTTCGCCGTCGGAGATGAATTTCATTGATATCTCGGGGTGCGACAGCGCGATTTTTTCGACGACCGCGCCGATTGCGGTTGCCTCGGTTGAGTCTTTTTTCAGAAATTTTCGCCTCGCGGGGACGTTGTAGAACAGATCCTCTGCGATAACTGTGGTTCCTTCGCGGCAGCCGGTGTCGGTGATTTCCTTGATTCGGCCTCCGTCAGCTTCGAGCAGTGCGCCGAGTGGGGAGCCCGGGACTTTTGAATAAATTCTCAGCCGCGAAACGGACGCAATAGCCGCCAGAGCCTCTCCCCTGAACCCAAGCGTGGTGATTGAGCCGAGGTCGTCCGCCGTTTTTATTTTGCTTGTCGAGTGCCGTTTGATTGCCGGAGCGAGGTCTTCCTTTTCGATTCCGCAGCCGTCGTCAGCTACACGGATGAAAGCGACGCCTCCGCGCTGGATTTCAAGGGTTATGTGGTGCGCGCCGGAGTCGATTGCGTTCTCGAGCAGCTCCTTTACGGCTGAGGCGGGGCGGTCGACCACTTCACCGGCTGCGATGAGGTTGGCAACCTCAAAGCTCAGTAAATTGATTTTTCCCATAATATGTTTGTATCAATATGCAGTATATATGTAAATTTATAACATTTTCTTCAGTTCATAAATAAGATTCAGAGCCTCGATCGGGGTGAGCGTGTTGATGTCGGTTTTGCGCAGCTTTTCGGCAATCTCATCGTTGATGATGTCGGAAAAGCTCATTGAGACCACGCCTTCGTCCGCTTTCCGTTCGGTTTTTGAGGCTTTTTTCGGCGATGTCTCGGCAATATTTCCGCGGTTCTGGCTCTCCAGTGCGGCTAAAATTTCCTTCGCACGGCGTGTGATCTCACCGGGAACACCTGCAAGCCGTGCAACTTCGATTCCGTAGCTGTCGTCGGTCGGGCCTTTCACGATTTTTCGCAGGAATGTGATGTCGTCGCCGCGCTTTTTTGCCGCAATGTTGTAGTTCACGACCCCGTGAATTTCGTTTTCAAGCGAGGTCAGCTCGTGATAGTGCGTCGCGAACATGGTTTTAGCCCCGATTTTTTTGCCGACGGTGTACTCCGCAACTGCCCGGGCGATGCTCATTCCGTCGTATGTGGAGGTTCCGCGCCCGATTTCGTCGTAGACTATGAAGCTGCGCTTTGTCGCGTTGTTCAGAATGTACGCCACCTCGCGCATTTCGAGCATGAACGTCGACTGCCCCGATGCGAGGTCGTCAGAAGCTCCTACGCGGGTGAACAGCTTGTCGACGATTCCGATTCTTGCCGAAGCTGCCGGAACGAACGAGCCGAGCTGCGCCATCAGGATAATCAGCGCGGTCTGACGCATATACGTGGACTTTCCCGCCATGTTCGGCCCTGTAATCAGCATCAGAGTGTTGTCGCCGGTGTCGAGGTATGCGTCGTTGGGGACAAAATACGCGTCGTCCACGAATTTTTCAACCACGGGATGGCGGCCGTTTCTGATATCGACAACATCGCTGTAGTCAACCGTCGGGCAGACATAGCCGTTCTGAACCGCTGCCTCTGCCAGTGAGAGGAATACGTCGAGTTTTGCAAGGGCTTCGGCTGAGGCTCGGATTCTCCCGGACTCGCGGTTTACGGCGTCTCGTATGCTGACAAAAATGTCGTATTCGAGGGACTTGACCTTGTCCTCAGCGCCGAGGATGGTAGCCTCCATGTCCTTGAGCTCGTCGGTGATGTATCGCTCCTTGTCCGAGAGCGTCTGCTTGCGCACGTAATTTTCGGGAATCATGTTGTCCGCCGAGCGCGGAGCCTCAATATAGTAGCCGAAGACGCGGTTGTAGCCGATTTTCAGCTTTGAGATGCCGGTTTTTTCGCGTTCGTTCTGCTCTGCGGTTTTGATCCAGTCCTTGCCGTTTGACATGATGTAGCGCAGCTGGTCGACGTCCGCGTTGTATCCCGACTTGATTATTCCTCCCTCGCGAACGACAAACGGGGGATTTTCTTCGATTGCGGAGTCGATGAGGGTGTAGATATCACTCAGCTCGTCGAGGTTTTCCGTGATATCACAGAGCGCGCCGCTCCTTATTCCGTCGAGCAGAGACTTGATTTCGGGGAGAACCGCGGCTGTCTGAGCTATTGCGCGCAGATCACGGCCTCCTGCTGTTCCGTAAGCCACCTTTGTGATGAGCCGCTCGAGGTCGAGGACTGAGGTGAGCTTTTCGCGGATTTCCTCGCGGAGCATGAAGTTGTCGTACAGCTCGGCGACGGCATCCTGACGGGAGATGATCTGTGCGGCATTTGTCAGCGGATGTTCGATCCATTGTCTGAGCAGCCGCGCGCCCATCGAGGTCTGACACTTGTCGAGCACCCAGAGAAGTGAGCCGCGTTTTTCCTTGGTGAGCATGGTTTCGCACAGCTCAAGGTTGCGGCGTGTGGACAGATCCATCTCAAGGTATGCGGAGGAGTCGTAGAAAGAGAGGTTTTTGATATATGAGATGTCGGTTTTCTGCGTTTCCGCGATATATTTGAGCGCCGCGCCGACCGCTATTACAGCCGAGCGTGGTTTTCCGGCGGTTGTATCGGCTGAGAACTGCTTTTCGGCGAGCTCGATTGTTTCGTCGGGGTCGAAGAAATTGGTTGCCGCCTCGGTGAGCAGGACTTTCATGCGTTTTTTGATGTGTTCTGCGACCTTTGGCAGAGCTTTTGCGGCGGAGCTGATGATAATTTCGCGAGGGGAGTAGGTTGAGAGCTCGTTTATGACGTCCTCCTCTGAGTATCTGTCGCGGAAGGCGGTTGCGGTGATGAACGCGGTGGAGATATCGGAGAAGCACATCCCGATGGAGCTTCCGTCGAAATAGATTGTGGCGAGGTAGTTGTTGGATTTTTCGTTAAGGAGGTCGGTTTCGATGAGCGTGCCGGGGGTGATAATGCGCGTGACCTCACGTTTAACGAGATTTTTTGCGAGCTTCGGGTCCTCCATCTGTTCGCAGATAGCGACCTTGTAGCCTTTTTCGATGAGTTTTCCGATATACGGCTCGCACGAGTGGTAGGGAACGCCGCACATGGGAGCTCTTTCGTCCTCTCCGCAGTCGCGCCCAGTGAGGGTGAGGTCGAGCTCCGATGAGGCGATTTGCGCGTCCTCGAAAAACATTTCGTAAAAGTCCCCGAGGCGATAGAACAGGATATAATCCGGGTATTGGTTTTTTATTTCAAAATACTGCTGCATCATGGGGGTCATGGGGAATCACCTCTGAGGAATAAAAAGGCGTTGCCTTTATAAAATTTTATTTTTTTATCTACTGCGTGGATGAGGGGGGAAAGAGGAATAAAAGGCGATGCCTTTTAAAAATTTATTTATTCTCCTGCGCGGAGGGCGCATAAGGAGGTTCCGAAGCCACCTCCTTATGAATCCACGCTTGTCGTCGTTACGGCAGTTGAATGGTTGAGAGCTACCTCGCAAACACCATATGCAGCTGTCACGCCGGAGGGACAATAGGCTAACCGCCAAAGGAATACCAAAGATTCACTTCACTTGATAAAATAAACAATACCAAAGGTATTCCCATCCGCGGTTAGCTAATTTGCTTGCAAATTTATCCGTCCAAACAATTTCGTCTTTTTGAGCGTTTTCGCGAGGGAACTGGCAAAAATTCAAACTATAGCTGGACGTGCCAAACCCAAACTAAAAGTACCGTCGCGCGAATTCTCAACTACTAAGCAATAACGAAATCGCGGCGCGGGTGATTCATAAGAGGGCTCGCGCCGAAGCCCTCTTATGCGGCTGTCGGACCGCTCCGACTTATGCCGCTGTCGATCGGCACCGACATAAAATCATTTAAAAGGCTATCGCCTTTTATACCTTAATGTTCGCATCCGCCGTGGCAGGAGGAGCAGTCGTGTGAGCAGGGGCGGCTTCCCGTGATGACAAACTGGAGCTCGGCGTAAATTTCCTGAGTCAGCGCGTCAAAGCTGTTTTTCGCCTCAACATATGCCGTGTATACGGGGTGAGTTGTAATCTGGTCGTACAGCGCGTCGATTCTCGCCTGAACTGCCGACTTGAATTCCTCGGACTTGTCGTCAGAGCTGTTGTATGCGTCCGCTAAAATGTTCTGCTGGGTGTTGTATTCTCCTATAAGCGAGGTCAGCTCCTCGGAGTGCTCGTAGTCCTCTATAGTCTGCTCAATTGCACGGCAGCGGGGGTCAACCTTTACGAGTGCGCCGAGCTGTGCGATTATTTCCTTCATTTCCTGTGTGAGTATTTCTTCCATTTTTGTTTTTTCCTTTCAGAATTTATATAATTATTTTTATCTGACTTATTGTTGGCGGAGCGGGGGAAAATTATACCTCTCCGTGCAGGCAGAACGTCTCCGCGCCGGTGATTTTTACGTCGACAAAGCTGCCGATTACCGACTTCGGTGCTCTGAAGTGGATGGGTCGGACACAGTCTCCGCGTCCCGTCAGCATTTCGGGGTCGGTCTTGCTCTCTCCCTCAGCCAAAATACGCATCGTCCTTCCCACAAATCGCGAGTTGCGCTCGTCCGAAATGGAGTTCTGCAGCGTGAGCATACGCTCAAAACGGGCGGTCGATACCTCGTGAGGCACCTGAACCATCTTTGCGGCAGGCGTTCCCTCGCGTGGAGAGTAGATGAACGAGAAAATCATGTCGTACCGCACCTTTTCGAGTATGTCGAGCGTGCCCTCAAAGTCCTCCTCCTCCTCGCCCGGGAAGCCTACGATTATATCAGACGTAATCGACACGTCCGGAACGTATTCGCGCAGCAGCGATATCTTTTCGAGGTACTGCTCTCGTGTGTATTTGCGGTTCATCGCGCCGAGAATTCTGTCTGAGCCCGACTGAATCGGCAGATGGAAGTGCTTTACGACCTTTTCCTCCTCTGCCATCACGCGGAACAGCTTTTCTGAGGCGTCCTTCGGGTGGCTTGTCATGAACCGCAGGCGGAAATCTCCCTCAAGCGCGCAGATTCTCTTCATCAGCTCCGCTATGTCCTCACCGCTGTCACCCCTGTACGAGTTCACGTTCTGACCGAGCAGAGTGATGTCCTTTGCTCCGGTGGAAATCAGGTGGCGCGCCTCGTCGAGTATGTCTTCGACAGAACGGCTTCGCTCACGTCCGCGGACATACGGTACAATGCAGTACGAGCAGAAATTGTTGCAGCCGTACATGATAGACAGCCACGCCATGTGCTTCGACGCGCGGTTTATCGGCACTCCTTCGCCTATCTTCCACTCGTCGCTCAGCACAAACGACCTTTTTCCGCCCTCGAGCGCGTTCAGTATCAGCTCGGGAAGGCGGTGTATCGCACCCGTGTCGAACGTGAACGAGACGTACGGATAGCTCATTTTCAGCTTTTCCGCACGCGCCTTCTGCGTCACCATGCAGCCGCCCACGCCGATAATTACCTCCGGGTCTGCGTCCTTGATGTGCTTGTACTGACCGATTATCGACAGGGCTTTTTTCTCGGCGTGCTCTCGTACCGCGCAGGTGTTGACGAGGATGAGCTGTGCCTCCTCAGGTGTGTTCGCGGGTTTGTAGCCCATCATTACGCAGTATCCCGCAAGCCGCTCGCTGTCCGCCTCGTTCTGCTGGCAGCCGAATGTCTGGACGAAAAATTTTTTCTCACTGCCCGATGAGGTTACGATTTTTTTAACCTTTTCGGCTATTTTCAGCTGCGGCGCGACTTCGTTATCTATGATTTTTGATTCAGTATAATTTTCGTACATTGAATGTTTTCCGAATTTTTCCTTTTAAATAAATTTTGTGCGGGCTTATTTTGCCGCCTCGAACTTTTCGCCGACCCCCGGAGTTGTGATTATCTCACCGCTGTCGGTCACGAAAACCGCCTCGAACGTCAGCTTTCCCTCATTGTAGAACTCAAGCGCGCGCTCCGCACCCATCACGAACAGCGCCGTTGAGAGAGCGTCGGCAGCAGCACCGTTTGAAGCTACGACCGCGACGCTGTGAAGCCCGGATTCAGCCGGATATCCCGTTTCGGGGTCGAGGATGTGGTGGTATCGCACGCCGTCATGCTCAAAATATCGCTCGTAATCGCCCGACACCGAGACAAATCCCGAGCCGAGGTAGTAGTATCCGATCACTCCGCTTGTGTCGAGGGGGTCCCGGATGCCGATTTTGTAGTCGCCGTACTCCGGTTTTTTCCCGAACACTCCGACGTTGCCTCCGACTGAGACGAGTCCGTATTCCACATCGGTGGTGTCGAGGTATTCGAGCAGCTGCTGAGCCGCCATGCCCTTGCCGATTCCGCCGAAATCTATCTTCACGTTCACGTCGAGCTTTGAGATTCTCTCGCCGGTGATTTTGAGCTTGTCCCTGCCGCAGTGTGACATCGCCTCGTCGATTTTTACCTGACTGGGCGGAGTGTTGTCCCCATTCGGACCGCCGCCGGTGATGTTCCAAAGCTCGGTCAGGCAGCCTAGGGTGTAGTCGTACGCGCCGCCGGTCAGCTCAGCTACGGTTTCCGCCGTGTCAAGCATGGACAGCATCATTTCGTCTGCGGAGAGAATCACGTCGTATTCGGAATTGAGGCTGTACACATCGCTCGAGGGGTTGTGGCTGGATATCGTCGCGTCGATTGAGGTCAGAATTTCGGAGCACTTTTCCGCGGTCGAGTCGAGGTAGTCACTGCTCAGCTGCCCGCCGCCGCTTTTTTCTCTCGCCAACTTCAGCGTGACATAGGTGTCCATTATAAAATAACAGTATTCGGCATACTCTCCGCCGTCGGATGAACACGAGACAAGCGGCAGGAGAAGCACAAGCATGAGCGCAAGAGCTGTAATTCGTTTCAGTTTTGACATAATATTACCGTTAATGTTAATTTTTGTGAATTTTGTCGGCGGAAGCACATTTTCCGTCCGTGTCAGAACATAAAAATACAAGGATATTATACACGAAAAGAGGTGAAAAGTAAAGAGATATTTTATATTGTAAGAAAAAGCGCGATAAAATCGGCAAAAGAAAAAGCAGACTCATGGTGAAATGAATCTGCTTGATGCGGAAAACGGGACTTGAACCCGTATGGTGTGTACCACACGCCCCTCAAACGTGCGCGTCTGCCAGTTCCGCCACTTCCGCATGGACGAACATCGCTTTCGTTCTGTCGTCAACGATAATATTATACCACACGACTCTGGTTTTGTCAAGGCTTTAGTGAAAATTTAGCTATAAAATATTTTTTTATGTAAATTCCGGTTTTTCCGTGCTGATATTCGAAAAAATAAAAAAGACAGACTCAAAACGAATCTGTCTTAATGCGGAAAACGGGACTTGAACCCGTATGGTGTGTACCACACGCCCCTCAAACGTGCGCGTCTGCCAGTTCCGCCACTTCCGCATGAACCGCCGACCGATAATACCTTTCGTCGACGGTTAGTATTATATCACGTCACGTGATGTTTGTCAATAGGCTTTTCAAAAATATTTTTGATTTTTATGATGCGGTCAGTGAACATCCGAAGATGAAGTCACATCCGCAGTGAATTTCACCTTGTGCGCATTACTGAGCATCGACGCTCTTGGTATAGTTGTCGTTGAGCTTGCCGACAAGCTTTGTCCACACTATTTCCTGTCTTGTAAAGTAGCTGGCGACGTCGGTGGAATCCTGCTTGATAAGAGCTTCCGCATACTGGTCTACCGGGATGTCGTGCATACGCGCCGTATCGAAGTTACGGTTTCGGATGATCATCTGCACGATTTCCGAGGATTCGGGGTCACGGACATTCTTTGTCGACGCGAGTACATCAATGAGGTCCGGAGTGATCATGTCATAGGAGACAGCCGCCATGGCTTCAAGCATAGTGCCGATGTATTCCGGGTCGTTGCAGGATTTGGGAACGACGACCATCGAGCCGGCGCCGGAAACGCAGGTGGAGTAGTTTACCTGTGTCTCGTCATACTTCGGATTCGGGAGAACGCCGTAATCGTATTCCATTTCACGGAGGAAGGTTTCAATCTTCTGGAAGGTTATGCCGCAGAAGTATGCTCTGCCTTCTTCAAATACCTTGAATGAACGCTCATGTACGCTTGTTTCGTAATTGGCGTCTGTGCCGTTGACCGCCGTATAAATCTTGTTGTAAATATTGACTGCCTTTTCCAGGTCAATGTTCAGAACCACGTTGCCTTCTTCATCAAAGGTACTGAAGTCACCGCCCGCGCCGTACAGAAGGGCAGTTACGTAGTCGCTCCAGCAGGTCAGAGAGAAGATATCGTCATCCACCTTGATTTCGCCGTCGCCGTTCAGGTCAGCAGTCTTACCGTCCGCGATTGCGATGAACTTGTCGAGTGTCCATGTGCCGTTCAGCGCGTCTTCATAGGGATAGGTGATGCCGTTGTCGTCAAAGAGATTTTTGTTGAACAGCATACATTCCGATGTGAGAAGCTCGGTAGGGGATATATCTCCGATTGCGAGATACAGCCGTCCCTGAATTGTCATATCCGCCACTTCATTCTGGTCCCACCATTCCTGTGTGAGGTCGACTGCGGGGAGGTCATAAAAATTATAAAGATAACCGCCGGTTCCGAGGGGATGAGCGGTGTAGTTTGTCAGATACAGCTCATACGAAGTATCGCCGCTGGACGCATCGGTTTTCACCATATTGTTGATCGAACCGTAGTCCGCTTCTTCGGCGATCATATTGACGTTGTACATCTCTGAAACCCGGGAGTTTCTGCCGTATACGAGGTCGTTGAGGGTCGCGCCGGTCATTTCGTCTGCGCAGATATCCACCTGACGGTTGTCCTGGTTGGTGGAGATCATGCGGTAGTCACGTCCCTCGAAGCTCTTTACGGTGAGCGTGTCTTCTGCTTTCGGACGCTCGGTTTCCTCAGGCACGGTTTCCTGCGTTTCCGACGAGGTTTTTGTCTCAGACGAGGTTTCGCCGCCTTCGTTTGTCTCGCTGCCCGCACATGAAATCATTCCGCTGCACAACATGGCGCACAGAAGCAGAGTCATAAGTCGTTTATGGGATTTCATAAATCGGTTCTCCTTCCGGTTAAAACATAAAAAATATAAATTTATTCTATTTTATCATATTTTACTGAATTGTCAAGGGATTTTTGCCATTAATATATGAAAATTGTGTAAAGTCGTATTCCGGCGAACATTTCACTGCTTTATAAAACCGATATTCTGACGCTGTACTTATCATAAAAAAAGACAACTCCTTCGGCTCGATGCCGGTCTGGCCGCTTTCATCCTGCCGTTTCTGAGTTGTCTTTTCTGTTTTATTTCAGTTACTTATCTATTGTACCGCAGCACTTTTCAGAAATATTTCTGATTTTTATGCCGCGCGGCGATAACGCCATACGCTGCCGTTGAGTATAATGAATACAATGTCGATGATCCACATGAACGGTATGAAGAGAAGGACTATCGAGATCACCAGCGCCGTCGTGTCGTTGTCCATGAGGCTGCACACAATGCGGTATATGCCCCAGATAATGTCGAGCGCGGGGATTGCGAGGATTACCTTGATCAGAATCGGAAGCGAGTCGATGGAATCAATAAGTTCTTTCATTTGAGTGTCTCCTTGATGATGTAAATTTATCTTACACCGATATTATACATCTCTCCCGCGCCGAACGCAATGGGATTATCGTTTTTTAATGTTCCTTTAGCCGATTTTTAAGTCTTTTAGAAAGGCGTTAATTTTGACTGTTATTCGGATAGATCCTGCGGCTGGAGAGAGGATATGAATTTGTCGAGCAGCTTGCCTATCACCTTTTCGTGCGTCTTCATGGTTGACATATATGTGTCGTTTTTGCTCAGAACGATATTGAACGGAGCGTCCGCCACGAACGAGAGGTTTGAGCCGTAAATGAAGAAGGTGTCGATGTAGCAGGAGTCGATGATTAGGTCGAGCATTTCACTCGTGTCGGCGTCGCGGGAGACCTTTTCCTTGAGGATAGTCTCGTAATATGTCGGGCGGACGTCTCTGTAGCTGTAGAAGTTCTGCGCCTCGAGGATGACTGCGGACATATCTATGTTTTTAGCGGTGATCGGAATTGCGAAATAAGAGGAACCGAAGTTGCGGCTGCGGTATGTCTCGTCTTCAGGGTTGTATTTGGGGTAGGGAATCACGCCGAAATCGCTCTCCATGTCTCTGAGATACACAGCGTTTCCGACAGCGGACATCAGAAACAGTGACTTGTCCTCAGAGAAAATCTTATTTATATCGCCGTCGTAACGGTTCGCGCTGTCCTTGTAGAACGCAAGCACGGACTGGAATATGTTGTAGTTCGTTTCGGTTGAGAGAGTCGGAATCAGCTCGCCGTTTTCATCCTTTGTGCAGAGCTCAAGTCCGCTGCTCCACAAAAGCGCACGTCCCGCCTGAAGCTCGGAGAGTGTTCCGTATCTGTCGCCGTCAGACATTGTTCCGTCGCCGTTGAGGTCCGAGGCCGCCGCGTCAGACATCTGACAGAACAGATCGTACGTCCAATTGCCCTCACGCACGGTGTCGTAAAGGCCGTTCAGATTGAATGCGGAGTCAAAGCTGAGCGAATCGTACAGGTTTTTGTTGAAGTAAATCATGTTCATGTTCTGAATCATGTCGAGGGTGTAGAATCCGACCGCGCCGGGCAGCATACCGTCAATTTCGGCCGCCTCGTTCCATCCGTTGCACCACCAAGGCATATCGAGGTCGAGGTAGTTCACGGTTTTCAGGTTCAGAAACCAGCCGCCCACCTCGGTCTTCCACCAGTAGTCGGGAGCGACAATATCGTACGCACTGTCGCGGGCCATGACGCTCTGACCGATAATATTGTTGAATGTAGCGCTGTTGTCCTCGCAGTCGACGAATTGAAATTCAACGTTGAATTCGTCGGAAACGCGCATATTTCTCTCATATACGGCGTCGTTGAGTGCCTCACCCGTGAATTCCTCCGCAGTGAAGTGGGAGAGTCTTGCGGTGCGAACCAGAGCGGTGCAGATTTCGCCGTCAAAGTTCATTGAGGGGAGATTGTGCGTAAGTTCCGTCTCGGCTTCGGTTTCCGCTGAGGTGTCGGTTGACTGAGCGGTTTCGCTGCCCGATTGAGCGGTGTCGGATGTGTTTTCGTTTCCATTGCTGTCACTGCAGGCGGCGAAGCTCGAAAGCATCAGAGCGCACAGCAGCAGTATTGATGTCACTTTTTTCATGGTGTTACCTTTCTTTTATGTAATATTTTTGTTTTTTTCGTTCGGCAGAGGTCAGACCTGACTGCGGAAGACGCTATTTCAGCATATCCGACAGCTTGCACAGCTCGTTGAACTGGGAGGCGTCAAACGTGCCGTCGGGGTAGATTATAATATCAATCGTAAGCGCGCATCCGACAGCTTTGAGCCGCCTGATGTAGTCCGCAAGGTAGTCCGCGTCGCGCTTGAGCCCGGGTTTTGCCCACGAGTTCCATTCGCTTCCGTCGGGTGAGATGCCGAGCGGTGCGAGAATGTGTGCCCTTGCCCCGTCGATTATTCCGCTTGTTGGTACAAATGTAAAATCATTGAACTCGCCGCACGTAAACTCCTCACGTGAGTAATGCTTTTTTATATCTTCATATACACCGCCGTTGAGCGCGACTATGCAGTCCGGATTTCCCGCTTTGCAGGCATCGTACAGCGGCACCATGAGCTCCTCGGTGTAGCCAATCGCTTCGTAGCAGCCGTCAATCCACCAGCCCTTGACAAGCTCGCCGTATCGGACACTGTATTCCCTGAGTACCGCAGCCCACTTTCCGACAAACTCCGCAGTCACCCGCCTCGGCTCGGTTATCCCGAATCTGGGCCCGATCTCCGGCTCAAAATGCGGCCCGTCTCCCGTGTAGTAGAGATACATATCAATCCCGTATTTTTTCAGCTCCAGCCCGAGCTCAAGCGGTATGTCCCGAATCGCGCAGGCTTCTCCCGGCTTTGTACCGGCGATTTCGTCATAGGTGCGGTTCGGAGCGAGCATATATCTGTTACCTTGCATCAGTGTGATAAAATACCTCGACGCCCCGATTTTTGAGAGATTCCGCGCCAGCCGCTCAATGTCGAGAGCATTTGTAGTACGCACCCAGTTTTTGTCGCCGAATAAATAGTGGTTGAAAACGCCGAAGTCCCCTTTTAACAATCTGTCGCCAAGCATATTTTACCTCCGCTGCTGTGGTTTTGAGTTGGTTTTGTGAATATTATATCATTTCCGTATAAAAATGTAAATATAAGTTAAAAAAATAACCATGTTTAAAATAAAAAAGCAGCCATTTCTGACTGCCGTTTTGTTTATTTGAGTGTAAGCACGGGCTCACCTTTGCCTGTGATGCATTCCTCGGTGATGGTCACCTTTGATACGTCGTCGCGTGAGGGGAGCGTGAACATGAGCGAGGTCATCGTCTCCTCCAAAATCGAACGCAGACCTCTCGCACCGGTGTTTCGCTCAATTGCACGGTTTGCCACAGCCTTGAGAGCCTCGGGAGTGAACTCGAGTTCCACGTTGTCCATCTCGAACAGCTTCGCGTACTGCTTTGTCAGGCAGTTTTTCGGCTCTGACAGAATCCGCACAAGGGCGTCCGCGTCGAGGTTCTCAAGTCCCACTATAACGGGAAGACGTCCCACAAGCTCGGGGATGAGTCCGTACTTGACTATGTCGTGCGCAGTAACTTCCTTGAAGATAGCCTCGCGCATTTTTTCTTCTTTTTTCTTTATCTCGCCGCAGAAGCCTATCATCGCCTGACCCTTGCGCTGCTCGATGATCTGGTCGAGAGTGTCGAACGCGCCGCCGCAGATGAATAAAATGTTCTCCGTGTTGATCTGTATGAATTCCTGATTCGGATGCTTGCGGCCGCCCTGAGGAGGTACGTTTGCGACTGTGCCCTCGAGAATCTTGAGCAGAGCCTGCTGTACGCCTTCGCCGGAAACGTCGCGGGTTATCGAACGGTTTTCGCTTCTGCGGGAGATTTTGTCTATCTCGTCGATGTAGATGATTCCTCTCTCCGCGAGCTCAACGTCGTAGTCCGCAGCCTGAATCAGACGCAGAAGTATGTTTTCAACGTCTTCGCCGACATATCCCGCCTCGGTAAGCGTGGTGGCGTCAGCTATAGCGAACGGAACCTTCAGAGTTTTTGCGAGGGTCTGAGCCAGAAATGTCTTGCCAACGCCGGTCGGGCCGATGAGAAGTACGTTGCTCTTCTGAATCTCAACGTCGTCCTCGGGCAGGTTTTCCGCCGCGTCTTTTCGGTTTTTCATAGCGTTTTCGCGCTTCTGCTTCGCATCCTTCTGTATCAGACGCTTGTAGTGATTGTACACCGCCACCGAGAGAGCTATCTTTGCGTTGTCCTGACCGATGATGTACTCGTCGAGAGTCGCTTTAATCTCAATCGGCTTCGGGAGTGACTGGTCAGCCAGTGCAGTAGATGTGCCGCCCTCGCTTTCAGCGGAAAAATGGTCGAATATAATGTCGTTGCAGGCGTCTATACATTTGTCGCATATATATAGCCCCGTGGGAGAGGGAATGAGGAATTCCACCTGATTTTCGCTTCTGCCGCAGAAGGAGCACGAGCGTTCAACCCTCATTCTTCCGTTGTTTTTTGTGTTCTGAGCCATGTGGGGGTCCCTTTCAGATTAATTTTGTCAAGACTTGCTTAGGGTCTGTGCTCAATAACCTTGTCGATGAGACCGTAGGCAAGCGCCTCCTCGGCTGACATGAAGTTGTCTCTCTCGGTGTCGGCTTCGATTATTTCAATCGGCTTGCCGGTGTTCTTCGACAGGATGGTGTTGAGGGTCTTGCGGGTGCGGAGGATGCGGTCTGCGTGGATTTTGATGTCCGTCGCCTGTCCCTGCATTCCGCCGAGGGGCTGGTGGATCATGATCTCACTGTTGGGCAGCGCGAGTCTCTTTCCCTTTGCACCGGCGGAGAGAAGGAATGCCCCCATGGATGCCGCCATGCCGATGCAGATTGTGGATACGTCGCATTTGATGAAGTTCATCGTGTCGTAGATAGCCATTCCGGCTGTGATTGAGCCGCCCGGGGAATTGATGTAGAGGGAGATATCCTTGTCGGGGTCCTCAGCCTCAAGATAGAGCATCTGTGCCACAACGAGGGAGGCGGTCGCGTCGTTCACCTCGTCTGCCAGAAATACGATTCTGTCGTTAAGAAGTCTCGAATATATGTCGTAGGAACGTTCTCCGCGGTTAGTCTGCTGTACTACCATTGGTACAAGTGCCATGTTTTTGTCCTCCTTATGTTAATATAAAGTTCAATACCTATTAATTATATTGCGGGAAATGTTTTGCCTATGCGGTTTTCCCTCGGAAAGAAAATAAACTTCGGGAAATCTAAAACCGCCGCATGAGTTCTGAAGTCTCTGCAGCGGAGTTGTTTGCATTATTCAGCGTCGTGCTTGTCTTCCACTTCGGTTACAACAGCCTTGTCGCGGACGAGCTCGATTGCTTTCTTTACCTTGAGGTCTTCGGCTACAGCTTCGGGGTCAACCGCATCTTTAACCTTGTCCTCTTCCATGCCGTACATATCAGCCAGACGCTTGTATTCCTCTGCGATTTCCTCTTCGGATGCAACGAGGTTTTCGAGAGCGGCGATCTTCTCGAGTGCGAGGCGGGTCTTGACCTGTCTTTCGGCGTCGGGTCTCATCTGTTCGCGGAGCTTGTCGAGGTCCATGCCGGTGTACTGGAAGTAAGTCTTTAAGTCGAGGCCGTTCATTCTCAGGCGGTTGTCGTAGTCGCGGACGAGGTTTTCCGTTTCGTTTTCAAACATACAAACCGGAATGTCTCCCTGGAGCTTTTCGATGAGCGCCTTGATAAGAGCTTCGTCAACGTGATTGTCGGCGTGCTTCTTGTGCTGTTCCTCAGCCTTGGCCCTGATGTCAGCCTTGTATTCGTCGAGTGTGTCGAACTCGGAAACGTCCTTTGCGAAGTCGTCGTCGAGTGCGGGGAGCTCGGTGTACTTGATTGCGTGGAGTGCGCACTTGAACACTGCTTCCTTGCCTGCGAGGTTTTCTGCGTGATAGTCAGCCGGGAAGGTTACGTTTACGTCAAAATTGTCGCCGATATTGTGGCCGATGACCTGGTCTTCAAAGCCGGGGATGAACTGACCGGAGCCGAGCTTGAGCTGGTGTCCTTCAGCCTTGCCGCCGTCGAAGGGAGTGCCGTCAACAAAGCCCTCGAAGTCGATTGTGACGAGGTCGCCGTTTTCGGCAGCGCGGTCGGTGATTTCGATCATTCTGGAGTTGCGGTTCTGTACTCTCTTGAGCTCTTCCTCAACTTCTTCGTCGGTAGCGTGGGAAACGGGGCGTTCAACGGGGATTCCGATGTAGTCTGCGATTTCAACCTCGGGCTTGGTGAAGTATGTTGCGGAGAGAACAACACCGTCGTCGCCGATTGATACAACGTCAAATTCGGGGCGGCTTACGATAACTCTTGTCTCTTCCTTGATCACTTCAGAGTAAGCGTCGGGAATTACTTCGTTGATTGCATCCTCATAGAAAACTTCCTTGCCGTACATTTTCTCAACGAGCGGACGGGGAGCTTTGCCCTTGCGGAAGCCGGGGACTGTGATGTTCTTGACAGCTTTTTTATATACCTTGTTTATCGCGTTTTCAAATGTGGCGTGATCCACATCAAAAGTGATTTTCTGCTGATTCGCAGCGATTGTTTCCTGTGATTTCAGGCTCATTTTATCCTAATCTCCTTATGGTGTATATAACTTGAATGATTTTTTAGTGAAACGCGCAATGAGGATTATTCGCACATTGCATAGCTTTTTATATTTTACAATTATTGCGCAAAATTGTCAATGATAATTGTCAAAAAGTGTATGAATTTTCTGTGAATGGCGGCTGAAAATTCTTTCACACGAGCTTTTTGGGGTAAAAATCGAGGTAATCT
Source organism: Eubacteriales bacterium (assembly GCA_051893885.1). GTDB lineage: Bacteria > Bacillota > Clostridia > Oscillospirales > CAG-272 > UMGS1696. The sequence continues at coordinate 8,510 of JBJFHS010000291.1, read as the reverse complement.
GAGGAAATTATTTCCATTTTTATCCCTTTGTATTCAAAAATGGACGGAATGGTGTATTTCGAGTGGATGTGTCCGAAGAAGCACCGCTCCACATTTCTTTCTCGCAGGAGATTCACTATCGGCTCGCAGACAAAATCCTCAAACACCGGCGGAAAATGCAGAAAGACGAATACCGGCACGTCCTCACCGCACTCACGCCTGAGCCGCTCACCCTCGTCGAGTGAGAGTGACAGCCGGACGCACTCTCGGTTTATCATTTTTTCGTAGTCCGAGGTGAATTTCGCGTCCTGAAGCCTTTTTTCGACAAACCACCCGCGCGAGCCGCATATGATCCGGTTTTCGGCAAAATACGCATTGTTGCGCAGCACCGACACGGATCTCACGCCCCACTCCGAAAAGGCGGACATGATTTTGCTCTCTCCGTCCCACCAGTAGTCGTGGTTTCCCTTGCCGATTATCTTCCTGCCGTTGAGCTTTTCGATGAATTCAAAGTCGCCCCTCGCCTCACCGAGCTTCATTGCCCACGAGATATCCCCCGGGATTACGACCGTGTCTCCGTCATCAACCAGCGCGTTCCAGCGTTTCGCGATTTTTTCGGCGTACCCCTGCCATCTCGGACCGAACTTGTCCATCGGCTTGTTCGCGGCGGTCGAGAGGTGCAGGTCCGCTATAGCCCAGAGCGCCATTACACGCGGAAAATCAGCTCCGCCATGTCTTCCTTCGGGATTACCTCAGTGAAGCGGATGTCGAGCTTTGCGGCGTCGGACAGCGGTTTCGGAACGGGGGTGCCGGTTTTTTCCGAGAGAGTGTCGAGAAGTGCGAAAATGTCCCCGTCGCCGTGCTCGATTCCCAGGGCTTCACAGACTGCGGGAGCGAACTTATACGGGCTTGCGGTCGATGCGAGTACGGTTTTTGTCCCGTCTCCGGTTTCGCGGCGGTATTTTCTGACGCATCCGAGACCGACGGCGGTGTGCGGGTCGATGAGGTAGTTCTCGCTCTCCCATGTGTGTCTGATTTCGTCCGATGTCTCCTCCTCGGTCATGAAGAAGCCGGAGAAGCGGGAGCGTATTTTTTCCATGAGCCCTTCAGGTGCGGTGTATCTGCCGTTTTCCCTGAGCTGAGCCATGAGGTCCGCAGTCATTTCCGCGCCGCCGAGGGTGTATATGAGACGCTCGAGGTTTGACGAAATGAGGATATCCATGGACGGGCTGATGGTTTTGTAAAACTCTCTCGTTCTGTCGTAAACTCCCGTGTTGATGAAGTCCGTCAGCACATTGTTTGAGTTTGAGGCGCAGATGAAGCGGTTCACGGGAAGTCCCATTCTCATTGCGATATACGCGGCGAAAATGTTTCCGAAGTTTCCGGTGGGGACAGCTATGTTGATTTTATCGCCGAACTCTATCTCGCCGGAGTTGATGAGGTCGCAGTAAGCGGAGACGTAGTAGACGATCTGCGGTACGAGTCTGCCCCAGTTGATCGAGTTTGCGCTGCCGAAGAAGAATCCCTTTTCCGCGGCTTTTCCGGCGAGTTTTTCGTCTGAGAAGATAGCCTTTACACCGTTCTGCGCGTCGTCGAAGTTGCCCTCAACCGCTGCGACGTACACGTTGCTTCCGCGTGTGGTCTGCATCTGGAGCTTCTGCATTTTGCTGACGCCGTCTACAGGATAGAACACGGTGATTTTCACGCCGCTGACATCGCTGTATCCCTCGAGAGCCGCTTTTCCGGTGTCGCCGCTGGTTGCAACGAGTATGTGGATGATTTTTTCCTCTTTTGTCATGTTCAGCGCGCGTGAGAGAAGCCGGGGCATGATTTGCAGAGCCATATCCTTGAACGCCGATGTGGGGCCGTGCCACAATTCAAGCGAGAAGATATCCCCGTCGAGCTTATGCATCGGCGCAGGACCGCCTGGGAAGCGTTTTTCGGAATAAGCCTCCTCGCAGTCATCGTAAAGCAGGTCGATATCGTAGTCGTCGAGAAAACGCGAGAGTACAAATGTAGCTCTTTCCGCGTAGTTCATTTTGGTGAGGGCGTCGAAATCCCCGTCGGAAATCTGGGGGAATTTTTCGGGGATGTACAGACCGCCGTCCGGAGCGAGACCCTGCTTTATTGCCTCTGCGGAGGACACGGCATTCGGATTGGTGCGGGTATCGCGGGTGCTGATATACTTCATTTTTTTGTTTTTCCTTCTGGTTTTTATTTTTATATGTTGTTGGTTTTGCTTATGTCATGAATATATGCCCTGCGTCGGATTCATTTAAGGTGATCTTTCATAAAGCCGTACGCAGTGTCATAGGAGAGTGCTTCAAGCTGAGCGGGATCAAAACCGTTTTTCGCGAGAAGCTGAATGGCTGCGGGGATTCCGTCGAGACCGCTTATTCCCTCGGGGAGACCCGTGCCGTCCATGTCGCAGCCGAAGCAGACGTGAGAGGGGGAGAGCTCCTCGTACTTTTTGAAGTGCGGTACGATTACTTCGAGCTTGGCAGTGTCACCGCGGTTGAAGCCTTCGACGAGATGCGGCGGGCAGAGCGATACTCCGGCGATTCCTCCGAGTGAGACAAGGCGCAGAAATCTCTCATCGGTCAGGTTTCTCGAGTGGCGGCATACGCTGTACGAGTTCATATGTGTCGCGACGGGGGAGATGCCTTCGCTTTCGCATATGTCGAGAATGTCGTCGGCGGATTTGAACGAGGCGTGTGAAATATCGGGGATAATGCCGGCCTTTGCCATCTCTCTGACCGCCGCCTTGCCGAATTCCGTAAGGCCCTCGTCGGTGTCGTGCGAGCCGCCCATGCAGGTTCTGCCGCCCCAGAGAGGTGTCACGACCTTCACGCCGAGTTCATACATTTCGCGGACCCGCTCGATTTTGCCGGCAAGGATACGCGCGTCCTCAACCGTTATGATTACGGCGTTCTTTTTGTCGCTTTCGTTGAATTTTTTAAGGTCAGAGGCGGAATACAGCACCTCCACGCCGTTTTTATCGCATTCGGAGAGAAGATTTTCACGGATTTTCAGAAAGGTCTGCCAGCCGTCCTCGTCGGATAGATCGGGTCTGGTGAATATTGCGCAGAGCTGCACGTATTTGTCAAAAGCCGCAGCCCTGTCAAGCGAAACATGGCACGAATTCGACCTGAATCCTTCCTTACTATAATACATCGCGTCCGCAGTGTCGCAGTGCAGGTCAAAAAATTTCATATCTGCTCCTTTCGGCTGTTGGTGTTAAAAAAATAAATGTGAGTTTGATGGGTGAAACGAGCGTCCCGTCCCCCTTCTCCACCCTTGCAATAAATTAATAATAATTATTAAATATTTGCATTCATAGAGAATTTGCCGCGCTTTTTTATGGCGTTTTCTGTGTGGATAATGTCGAGTACGCGGTAGCTTTCGCTTTTCGGGTCGGCGTAGACTTCGATTATGTCGATCCGGAAAAATTTGTCGCTGTTGTGCTCTCTGAGGTATTCTTCGGCTGCTCGGATGAGGTAGGACTGCTTTTTTGAGTCTACCGAGGATGATGGGGCGGAGTAAAAATCCGACTGCGCGGGGTAGGCACGCCTTGTCTTGACCTCCGCGAACACGGTGCAGCCCTCGTTTTCCGCGATTATGTCTACCTCCGAGTGACCGATGCGCACACGCCTGCCGACTATTCGGTATCCCTTTTTCTCAAGGTAAAGCGCAGCAGATTCCTCACCCGCAAGACCGATATCGCAGCTTTTCATTTGCCGCTTTCCTCCGCAGCGCGCTTTTTTTCAAGCTCGAGAGACAGATTGTCCCTGTCCTTTTCGAGGAAGGAGAGGAAGGTTTTGCGGTGAATTTCACACGGACCGTGCTCGAACACCGCGAGCATATGCTCCTTCGTCGGGTATCCCTTGTGCTTTTTAAAGTTGTAGAGCGGGTATTTTTCGTCGAGCTCAACCATGAGCCTGTCCCTTGTGACCTTCGCTAGGACTGACGCCGCCGCAATCGACTGTGACTTCGCATCCCCGTGTACGATTGGCAGTGAGGGTACGCCGAAGTCGCGGTTCCGGTTTCCGTCGACCAATACAATATTCGGCTCCAGTGTCAGGCGTACCTCGTCCACGGCCTTTTTCATCGCGAACAGTGAGGCGGCGAGGATGTTCATTTCGTCTATCTCACCGCTGCTGCACTGGGCGATTCCGTAGGCGAGTGCTTTTTCACATATCTCGCCGTAAAGTGACTCGCGCTTTTTTTCGGTGAGCTTCTTTGAGTCGTCGAGCCCTTCGATAGCGCAGTTTTCGGGGAGAACCACGGCTGCGGCAACTACAGGCCCGGCAAGAGGTCCGCGTCCCGCCTCGTCACATCCGCACACCACGCCGTATTCCCGCGCGAATTTCAGGTCGAATTCACTCTCAAGCATTTTTCTCACCCTCGTCCGCTTTGGAAGGCTTTTGCTGCGGAAGCTCAAGCGTTATCCGTCCGATTTTTGCTTCGCGGAATTCGTCGAGAACCACAGCTGCGGCGCGCTCGGTGTTCAGCTCTCCGCCCGAAACAAGGAACCCGCGTTTTTTCGCGACCGCGCAGAGGATGTCGAACGCTCCGAGCCCGTCAAGCGACGCTTCGTCAAGCTTATACCTCGTGCAGAAATCCTTTGGTGCGATTCTGTACAGCTTCAGGCATAGCTTTGCGGCGATTTCCTCCGTGTCGAGAATGGCGTCACGTATCGCGCCCGTGAATGCGAGGTTTTCGCCGGTCTGCGCGTCGTCAAACTTGGGCCAGAGCACGCCGGGCATATCGAGGAGCTCTATTCCGATGTTCGTCGTGACCCACTGCTTTGTCAGGGTGACGCCCGGTCTGTCCTCGACCTTTGCCTTTTTTCCGCCGCCGAGTTTGTTGACGAGGGACGATTTTCCCACGTTCGGTATGCCGACAATCATCGCGCGCACGCACCTTCCGCCCATACCCTTGTCAGAGTAGCGCTTCAGCTTGTCGGAGAGGATTTCACGCACGGCGGGAGCGATATTTTTTATACCTTCACCCGTGACCGTGTCGATTGCGAGAGCGCGTCTGTCGTTCTCCGATGAGTAATACCTCACCCATGAATCCGTTGCGACAGGATTTGCGAGAGATGCCTTTGTGAGCAGGGTAAGGCGGGGTTTTGTGCCGGTGAGCTTGTCTATTTCGGGGTTTTTGGAGCTTTTCGGGATTCTTGCGTCGAGCAGCTCGATTACTATATCCACCTGGGACAGATTTTCCGAAATCAGCCGGCGGGTTTTCGCCATGTGACCCGGGAACCACTGTATTGTCTGAGAAGGCATAGCACCCTCCGTTTCATCTGTTGATTTTTTGTTGTTTTGTACTTATTAAAGAATCATTCCTCAAAGGGATTTCTGAAAATCTCGAACGAGGAGATAGGTGAGAGCCTTGCGACGGCTTTTCCGATGACGCATCTCTTGTCGATGGTGCCGATTTCAATCTGCCTGCTGTCGGCGGAGTGGCTGCGGTTGTCTCCCATGACGAAGATTTCGTTCTCGGGGACAGTGATGGGGAACGGGTAGTCGGCAGTCAGAACCGGCGAGGATGGGTCCACATATCGGTATGGCTCGTCAACCACCTTGCCGTCGACGGTCAGCGTCCATGTGCTGAAATCAATGTCTACCACCTGACCGCCGGTTGCGATAACGCGCTTGACTATGGGCTTGTCGTAAGGGTCGGCGTTGATTTTATGCACAATGACGATGTCTCCGGCTTTCGGCTCGTAAAACAGGTCGGATACCGCGAGATATTCGCCGTTGTGCAGCGTGTTCAGCATTGAATTTCCGTCGACTATGTTCAGCCTTGCGACGAAAGCGAAAAGGAGCATCACGGCAATCGTGGTGACTGCGAGCATTTCGGCGATGTCGTACAGCATACCCGCGGCGGAGGTTTTCTCTTTTTTCTTGTCCGGCTTCTTTTCCCCGCCTTTTTCAGCGATTTCTTCGGTTTTGTTTTCTTTGGCTTCTTCGGGCATAAAAGAACACTCTCCTTGGATAATTTGATAAAATCAGGTTAAATTTTCGACGACGAATCATCCGCGACGAGCACACCCATCAGCTCGCTTCCGGCGGGAATGTAAACTCCGGTTTTTCCGCATTCGGCTTCGGTGAACTTTTCCGCGCCGCTGACGTCGTTTCGTGAGTCGTAAATGAAGAACGGTACGGGCTCCATCGAGTGCGTGCGGATTTCAATCGGCGTCGGATGGTCGGGGAGAACCATGATTTTGTAGTCCTCACCGCTGTTTGCGAGAAATTCGTGTACGGGAGCGAGGATTTCGGCGTCGATTTTTTCAACGGCTGCGGTTTTTACGTCGGCTTCTCCGCGGTGTCCGCACTCGTCGGGAGCTTCAACGTGGACATATACGAGGTCGTGGTCGGAGAACGCTTTGATTGCCGCCTCAGCCTTGCCCCTGTAGTTTGTGGCGAAGTTGCCGGTCGCGCCCTCAACCTCGATCACGTCGCAGCCCGCGCAGATTCCGATGCCCTTGATCAGGTCGACTGCGGAGATGATTGCCGCACGCAGACCCCATTTTTCACCGAACGAGGGAAGTGCGGGCTTTTTTCCGGGGCTCCACAGCCATGGCGAGTTTGCAGGTCTGAGTCCGCGGCGTCTTCTCTCCTCGTTCACGGGGTGGCGGTCAAGAACCTCAGCTCCGCGCTTCATGTATTCGAGGAACGCCCTGCCTCCGTTTTCCTCTTTCGGGAGATATTCGCCGATCACCCTGCCGAGGATGTCGTGGGGGCGCATAAAGTTATATCTGTCGTCCGCTCCGTCCCAGATAAGGCAGTGGCGGTAGCTGACTCCGGTGTAGAGGTGTCTGCCTTCGAGCGGGAGAGCGTCGTTGAGGGCTTTTACAAGCTCGTCTGCCTCTGCGGTGGTGATTTCGTCTGCGGAGTGGTCTATCATTGTTCTCGACTCGTACGGGTCATCGGATGTGCCGGAGAGGGTTACGATATTGCATCTTATTGCGGTGTCGCCGGGCTTCATGGTCAGACCGAGACTCATCGCTTCAAGTGGGGAGCGTCCGCGTGAGTAGACCTTCGGGTCGTAGGACAGGATTGCGAGGTTTGCGGTGTCGCTTTCGGGAACCATGCCCTCGGGTACGTTTGACACTGTTCCGCAGACGCTTTTTTTGACAAGCGAGTCCATTTCGGGCTTGTGTGCGGCCTCCATGGGTGTGTGATTTTCAAGTGCCGGATGGGGTCTGTCAGCCATGCCGTCGGGGATGAGGATGAAATATTTCATATCGGGATGCCTTTCGTGAGCCGCTGCGGTATAATTTTGCGCCGAAAACGCAGTAAAAATAAAAATATACGATAATCGGCTAACAGAAAAAGCTATAGCAGCGAAAAATTATAATATGACATTATACATAACATATTATATCACAAAAAAATATTGCGCGCAATCTCAAAACGCAATTCCGACAGCATAAAAATCACATAATTTCAGTCGGGGCGAGCGGAAAATTTGGAATATTTTTTATCTGTAATTTTGTAAAAGGTATTGCAATTCGGTAAAATTCGTGATAAAATCTAATGGTGTATGATATTGTCGCGTGCGTACCCTCTCAGGCGTGTGCGGCTTTGGTATACGACATTTCAATCGTATAAATTTATAGGGAGAAAAAAGAATGCCTAATATTAAATCCGCTAAAAAGCGCGTTAAAGTTATTTCCACAAAGACTCTCCAGAACAAGATGTTCAAGAGCCAGCTCAAGACTGCCGTAAAGAAGTTCAAGGCTGCTGTAGAATCCGGCAACAAGGAAGAAGCTAAGGCTGCTTACACCGCTGCTGTAAAGAAGATCGACCAGGCTGTAGGCAAGAACATTCTTCACAAGAACAACGCCGCTCACAAGAAGAGCCAGTTCACTCTGATGCTCAACAAGATGGCGTAAGGACCTGTCATTTAATAAAAATGAAAAAGCTTCTGCGACTGACCCACGCAGAGGCTTTTTTGTTTGTTTATTTCAAGTGAAAACCAAAGATAACTGTTTTTCCGCATCAGATTTTTTTGATCCAGTGGTATCTGTTGACCTTGACGGCGGCGACAGCGCACTTTATGATCTGGTCGGACTTGAGTACGATAAAAATCCACACCGGGTCGAGCTTTAACACAAACGCCGCGATAAACGAGCACGGAAGCACTATGCCCCACATGAAGATTATATCGTTGTAGAAAACGAAGTTTGTGTCGCCTCCGCCCCTGACGATGCCGGTGAGACAGGTCATCTGGTAGGATGTTCCGATAACCGTCACCGAGAGCACGTTCATGAACTGCGCGGCGAGGGCTTTTGTCTCCTCGGTTATGTCGTAGAAGCCGATTATGAAGTCACGTGAGAGAAAAATCGCAAGACCCGTCGCGGCTCCCATGAGAAGGTATATCATCTGCATACGGCTGACGCGGTGTTTTATCTCCCTTTTAAGCTCTGCAAAGCTCTCGTCGGTGAAACTTCCGCCCGATTCCGTCTTTCCCTCGCCGATGGTCTTGCCGATCATGACCGACGATGCGGTTGCGGAGCC
>JBJFHS010000290.1:0-2113 GCA_051893885.1 Eubacteriales bacterium | reverse complement strand
TAAAGGACGGTGGAAGTGTCAGGTATAGAGCCTTGGTTTATGAGGTCACAAAAATCCATCAGTTTGCACCGGATGAAGATGGTGTAAAGCCATATATTGATGGGTTTGAGGTCAAGATACTTGGAATGACCGTTTATAGGAACACCAACGAATAAAAATTTACGCTAATTAATACATTAATATATAATTTTTACTATAATCAGGTGGAAAACATGGATAAAAAACCAACGGTTGTGCTCGTCGGAATGGGCGGGTACGGAAATTTGTACGTCAACGAGCTTCTGCGGCTCGCCGGTGAGGGAAAGTGCGATTTTATCGCCGCAGTCGACCCGTTCGCCGAAAAAGCCGCAGGATACGAAAAAATAAAGAGTGCGGGAGTTAAAATCTACAGCGGAATCGAGGATTTTTACGCCGAAAACACCGCGGATTTATGCTGTATCTCCGCCCCGATTCAGTACCACACGCCGTACACTCTCTGCGCACTGAGGCACGGCAGCCATGTTCTGTGCGAAAAACCACTCTCGGGAGACCGGCGCGACGAGGAAATTATCACGTCTGAGGCGGAAAAACGCGGTCTTTTTGTGATGTCGGGGTATCAGTGGTCGCACAGCCCGGCGATTATAAACCTCAAAAAAGACATTCTGGCGGGAAAATTCGGCGCACCGGTGAGCATGAAAACCGCGATTCTCTGGCCTCGGAGACAGTCGTATTTCAGGCGCGGCTCGGGCTGGGCGGGGATAAAATACGCCCCCGACGGGACTCCGGTTTTCGACAGTGTGGCAAACAACGCCGCCGCGCACTATCTGCACAATATGCTCTATCTGCTCGGAGACACACTTGACTCAGCGGCGGTTCCGGAGACGATTGACGCGGAGCTGTTCAGGGCGAACAAAATCGAAAACTTTGACACCTCCGTCATCAGGATGAATTTCGGCGGCGGTGTGAGTGCGCTGTTCATCGCGTCGCACACAATAGCGCGCAACAGAAATCCGCGGTTTGAATACAGATTCGAGTACGGCGAAGTACATTACGACCAGGACGGCGGCGGCTCGAAAATCATCGCGAAATTCTCCGACGGTTGCGAAAAGGATTACGGCGACCCGTTTGAATGCGACGCGAACAAGATACGGACAGCCGTAAAAAACGCATCACTTCCGAGAGAGGAGTGGTTCCTCCCCTGCACCGCGAAAACCGCCGCATCACACACAAAGTGCATCTGTGCGCTGAGCGAGGCTGAAATCGTGACGGTGCCCGAGGAACTTATTGATGTGCTCGACGAAAACACCGACCCGCTGATCACGGTATGCGGAATGGAAGCCTCGCTTGAAAAATGCTATTCATGCGGTGAAATGATTTCGGAATGCTGTGAAATGATTTCGGAATACTCTGAAATCGGAAAAATAAAGGAAATAACAAAAACTCAATCTGGAATAAAGGTGGAAAAATAATGGAAGCAACAAACGGGCGCACTGTTTCGTATTCGCGCACGGAGCAGGTTCAGATTTTAATGCAGGGGACGCTGAACGGTTACAACAGGCTTTTCGGCGGCCGGCTTATGGAGTGGATCGACGTTGTCGCGGCTGTCACTGCGCGCAGGCACTGCGGAAAAAACGTGACGACGGCGGCGGTTGACTCACTCGTCTTCAAGTCCCCCGCGATGGTCAACGACACGATTTTACTCGAGGGTCACGTGACCTTCGCCGGCAGAACTTCGATGGAGGTATGTGTCACTACGTACGTAGAAGAACTGAGCGGAGAGCGCCACGAAATAAACAAAGCGTACCTCGTTCTCGTAGCGATAGACGACGACGGAAAGCCCTCCCCCGTCCCCCCCGTAATTCCCGAGTCCGACGAAGAAAAGCAGGAATACGAAGAAGCTCAGCGCAGGCGAAAAAACCGCGACAGCAGAAGGTAGTTTGTGGGGGAGACGAGGGGACGCGGACGCTTCTTGTAAGAAGCTTGGCAAGAACTTCAAAAGTGGTTTATCTTTTATCGTGAAATGCAAGGGTGGCGGAATCACTTCGGACTGGTCAGCTGGCCTCACGGGTGAATATAGACATCCTCGACCTTAGAAGTAGTGGAGTGAGCTCGCAGGGACCGCCGAGACCCTGCT